>CAZZAQ010000739.1:0-3009 GCA_964652165.1 uncultured Bifidobacterium sp. | reverse complement strand
CATGGCCGATGACGCCACGCTCGTGGCGCACAAAAGCCAGGCGCAAAAGGTGAAGGAACTGGTGAACCGGCTGGCGGCGGAGCCGAAATACAAGAAGCTCGTTTGAGGCGTGAAACGTGAAACGTGAAACGTAAAACGTGATCTACAGGCCGAGAAGTTTTCCACCCTGGTACGTTAGAAACGCCAGCACCCACGCCAGCGCGCCCATGTAGAGCCATTGGAAGATCGGCCATTTCCACGAGTTGGTTTCTCGTCGGACGATCGCCACGGTGCTCACGCACTGCAGGGCGAAGACGTAAAAAACCATCAGCGTGACGGCGACGAGCGTGGAATAGACGGGCGTGCCGTCCGGCCGCTTCTCCTGGCGCATGAGCGTGGCCAGGCGCGTGGTCGCCGCTTCGGATTTGTCGTAGTCGCCGAGATTATAGACGACGGCCATCGTGCTGACGAAGACTTCGCGCGCCGCGAATGAAGCGACGATACCAATGCCCATCTTCCAGTCAAAACCGAGCGGGGCGATGGCCGGCTCAATGAGGCGACCCAGGCGGCCGGCGTAACTGTGGCGAAGACGCCGGCCGGCTTCGGCCCTGTCGAGCGCGGAGAGTTCGTCTTGGACCGAGGAATCCTGCTTGGCTTCGTTCGTGAGGCGCTGTTCAAAGGCGGCACGCTGTGCGGCAAACCGTTGTTCAGCAGCCTTGTCCTTTGGATACGTCGCGAGCGCCCAGAGGAGAATGTTGAGGCCGAGAATCACCGTGCCGGCGCGGCGGAGGAACAGCTTCGATCGGTCCCACATGTGGCGCAGCACGACGTGCGGCACGGGCTGCTTGTAGGGTGGCAGTTCCATGATGAGCATCGGCGTCGGGCCTTTCAGCAGAGTCTTCTTGAACAGCCACGCCATCAGCAGCGCCACGAGGATGCCCAGCAGATACATCGAGAGCATCGTGATGCCGGAGAGCTTCCAAAAGCCGAACAATTTCTTGTCCGGAATCGTCGCTGCGATCAACACCGCGTAAACCGGAAGCCGCGCCGAACAACTCATCAGCGGCGCGACGAGAATCGTCACGAGCCGGTCCTTCGGCGATTCAATTGTGCGCGTGGCCATGATGCCGGGAATCGCGCACGCGAACGAACTGAGCATCGGAATGAAGCTCTTGCCGTGCAGGCCCACCTTGCTCATCAGCCGATCCATCAGGAACGCCGCGCGCGCCATGTAGCCGCTGTCTTCGAGCAGGCTGATGAACAGGAAGAGGAGCAGAATCTGCGGCAGAAAAACAATCACGGCGCCGACGCCTTTGATGACGCCGGAGACGAGCAGGGTGTTGAGCGCGCCGGGCGGCAGCAGCGTCGCGACCCAGCCGCCGAGCGCGTCCACGCCGCTGGACAGCCAGTCCATCGGGTGCTTCGCGAACGTGAAGATGCTCTGAAACAACAGCGCCATGATGACGACAAAAATCGCCACACCCCAGACTTTGTGCGTCAGGACGCGGTCCATCCGGTCGCTCAACGATTCCCTCGGCCCGCCCGTGTTGGTCGTCACCTTCGCCTCGATCTCCGCGATGCGGGCGTAGCGTGACTCGATGGCGACACTGCGCCAGTCCACTCGCTGGGTTTCGAGACGTCCGCGCGCAGCGACGACGGCGGCGCGAATCGCTTCGGGATAATGCGCGCCACTGAGCGGAATGAATTTTTCGTCGCTGAGTACGAGCAGGGCTTCGACGCGGGATTGGAAGCAGCTTTCCGGAAACGCCCGGATAAGCACGCCGGCGAGCGCGGTGATTTCGGCCGTCAACGGCCCGGGCAGCGCGCAGAAGTGACGGGGCAGGATCGGCGTCCGGGTTCTCGCGCCGGCGGAAAGGATTTTCTTGCGCAGATCATCCACGCCGTCGCCGCGGCTGGCGACGATGGCAAGGACCGGCACGCCGAGCTTCTGCTCCAGCGATGCCGCGTCGATCTCATTCCCGTTGTCGCGCGCCACGTCCACCATGTTCAAGGCGACGAGCGTCGGGTAGCCGAGTTCAATGACCTGCGTGGCAAAATAGAGATTGCGCTGGAGGTTCGAGCCATCGACGACGACCACGACGAGGTCCGGCGGCGGCACGCCCGCCACGCGATGGAACAGCACGTCGCGGGCGATTTGTTCGTCGAGCGATTGCGGGCTGAGACTGTAGGCGCCGGGAAGGTCGAGCACAGTCACGCCCGGTTCCCTGGGCGCGTGCAGCAGACGGCCCTCCTTGCGCTCGACCGTCACGCCGGGGTAATTGCCGACTTTGGCGCGCAAACCCGTGAGCGCATTGAAGAGCGTCGTCTTGCCGCAGTTGGGATTTCCGCAGAGGACGACCTGGAGCGGGCGGGCGGTCGCCGAAGCTTTTTTGCCGGAAACTGCTGCGTGGCTCGCGGCGTCGCTCATCGTGAGGCGGTGGTCTCCTTCGCGGCTCGCGGTTATTCGCGAGGCCGCACCCAGATTTGCTCGGCCTCGTGCTTGCGGAGCGTCAAGTGGTATCCGCGCACCTTGATTTCGATGGGATCCCCAAGCGGCGCGAATCGAACCAGTTCTATGGGCGTGCCGACCAGCAGGCCCATCTCGAGCAGGCGGCCGCGAGATTCGGCCGGCACGCGGATGTCGCAAACGGTAGCGGCTGCGCCGGCCTGAAGCGCGGCCAGCGGAAGGGGCTCGGCGGGCATATCACGCCAGCTCGAATGGCGGCGGGGCCGGGGACAGGGGCTGAACGAGGATGGTTTCGGCCAGTTGCGCACTGATGCCCAGCCGGGCGTTGCAGATCTGGCAGATGACGTTCTCCTGGCGGCTGACAAGCCGGATCTCTTGTTCCTCGCAGATGCCCATTTCGCGCAATCGAAGGGTGACTTCCGGCGCCGCAGCCAGATGCTTGATGCGCGCGGTGGCGCCCGCCTGGATTTGATTCAACGGGCAGAGCTCGGGCTGCGGGCAGCCGGGGGCGACACCGCATTTTGGCATCGAGTCGTTCAAGCCGGAGAAAAGTACGTTAGTTG
>CAZZAQ010000738.1:0-3017 GCA_964652165.1 uncultured Bifidobacterium sp. | reverse complement strand
GAAACGGTTTCGACCACCTCCGACGCGCATACACCCCGCTGAAGCGGGGTGTTAACGAGATCAAGCGTCGTCGGAAGTCTAAGCGCGTGGAACATCTGATTTAACGAGTTAACGATTTAACCATTTAACGGTTTTAACGCTTCAACGCTTCAACGCTTCAACGCCTTCAAAAAATTCGCACATCCCGCCACACGCCCATTGAGCAAAGGCGCACGTACAGGTCGGCGAAGCCCACGGTGAAAAGGCTCATCCACGCCCAAAGCATGTGGCGACGGTTCAGGCAACTGACGCAGCCGTAGGCTTTCGCGCAGCCGGGCGACTTGGAAACCTCATCGCGCCGGCCGCCAATCAAATGCCGCAGCGAGTGGCATCCGAACGTGTATCCGCCCAGCAACGTCACGTTGAGCGCCAGCACGAGCGTTCCCAGCCCCACGCCGAAGTGCGTCACTCCGGTCACGGGATCGGGGAACCACATCGCCTTCCACACGTCGATGGCCAGGACGACGAGGAATCCCATCGCCAGAAACATGAAGTAGCGGTGGACGTTTTGCAGGATGAGAGGGAAGGAGCTTTCGCCCCGGTAACTGGCTCGCGGCTCGCCGACCGCGCAGGAGGGTGGATCGGCCCAGAACGCCTTGTAGTAAGCGCCGCGGTAGTAGTAACAGGTCAGGCGGAACCCCGCCGGCGCCCAGAGGATGAACAGCGCCGGCGAGAAAGGCAGCCACACCGGCCACCACCCGGGCTGCGGCCCGAACCAGGCGTGCGTCAACCTGCCAAAGAGTTCCGGCGAGTAAAACGGGGAGAGATACGGCCCGAAGTAGTAGTGCGCGTTCTGAAACGCCGCCCAGGTCGAATAGACCACGAAGCTGCCAAGGGCGATGAAAACGAGCGCGGGCTGGATCCACCAGGCATCCTGCCGCATTGTTTGCCCGAATGTGCGCTGCCGGACTGACGATCCCGCGTTTCCCATGTAGGGCCTGTTCGTTGTTGGCGCTCTCCTACCCGGTGTCGAGGGGGTTGACAAGCACGGATCTCGAAATCCTCCCTGGGCAAGCATTAACTCGCGTAACTATGGGAGTTAGAAGAACATTCGGGTAGCACAGGCTGCCGGACCGTGCTGGTGGACGCGGCCCATAGGCTTCAAAGAAAAAGGCCGCCCAATGAGAGCGAGCGGCCATGAAAGGACTGAACCCGGATATTTCACACCCGACGTAGCCGCCGACGTGAGGAGGCGGATGGACCAAACGGGGGAACGATTCCGCCTCCTCACGTCGGCGGCTACAGGATGTGGGTGTTTCATGCGACTTGTGAAATATCCGGGTGATGCGGGTTCAAACACCGGGCATTTTGTTTTAGGGCAGGGGAGGGGGGAACGTCAGACCCGTTGGCCCCCTTGCTCCCACGGCGCGCCGCCGGCACGTCGTCAAGACTGCCAGGTTGAAAAAGTGCATGCCTCCCAGCACGAGCAGCACCAGTCCGATCTTTGTGCTCAAAGATTCGAGGGCCTCCTGGGCGTTCGCCGCGGCCACGCCAAAGCGCAGGGCCAGCGAAACGAAGCCCACGTTGATCAAGTAGAACCCGACGACCAGCAGGTGATTGATGGAATCCGCCAGTTCCGTGTTGCCCTGGAAGCAATCCACGAGGAACACGCGTCCGTTGCGGTGCAAGGTGCGCGCCACCCAGACGGTGAGCGCGACGCTGATGGCGAGGTAGGCAAGGTGAGTCCAAACGATGAGGGTCATAATCAGCCTTTCTATTTTATTTGACAGTTGTTTCTGTCATTACAGAATAATACGATAGGAAGGCCAGTTTGGCAAGTGTTGCGGGCGCGCGGCCCCTCCGGTCGGCCGGACAGATTCAAGAAAGGAGCGCGGACAGCCTTGTCCGCGTGTGCTTTGGCTTTACGAACCGATGCGCAGCATGGCTTGCAAATCGGCCGGACTTCTGCGCTACGGGACCGGCGTCGGGTGGGCAGGCATCACAGGCCGAACGTCCAGAGCACGGCGGCGGCGACCAGCGCGGCCGTGCCGGCCCATCGCAGCAGGCGCCGGGGCACGGCGTGGTGCGTCGCGAAGCGGCCGGCGAGCCAGCAACCCACTCCAATCGCGGCCAATACGCCGGCATGATACGGGCTGGTGACCACGTGTCCCGCGCCGTGGTCGAGCAGACCATGACCGGGATGAGCCTGGGCGCAGGTGGACACGAGGAGGAGTTGGACGGCAACGGCCAGCGCGCGGAACGCGGGGCCAGCGAAGCAGGTAGTCATGTGGGAATGCTTGGTAAAAGAATGGGCGCGTGTCAAACGAGGAGATGCGCTTCCGCGCCGCCATGGTGCATCCGGGAACTGCCGCCGGACCGCGAGCAGTCCCGGCTCGCAGCACGTCGCCTTGCCTGATGATCGACGAGTCCTCCAGCGCGTCTCTCCGTTTCCACCCGCGCGTCCCCAAGATTGACTGTTCTGCGCCAGTCACTACTTTGGGCGCCTCAAATGCATCCGATTGCAAACCACCACGAGTTTCGGGATCCGGCCGGGCATCGGGACAAGTCCTGTCCCCGCGCATTGGGTTGGGTTCTTCGCGCCATTCTGGTCGCGGCCTTTCTGGGCTTCATCGCGCAAGTCGAGGCTGCACCGCGAAAGACTCGAAACGTTTTTTTCATCACCACCGACGGACTTCGCTGGCAGGAGGTCTTCACCGGGGCCGAAGAGGCGTTGTTGAACAAAACCAACGGCGTCACTCGCGTCGAAGAGCTGCGGAAGCAGTTCTGGCGCGACACACCCGAGGCGCGGCGGCAGGCATTGCTCCCGTTCCTGTGGAGCGTCGTCGCGAGGAACGGCCAGATCTACGGCAATTCCAACAAGGGCAGCGTCGCCCGAATCACCAACGACAAGAAATTCTCCTACCCCGGCTACAGCGAGTTCCTGACCGGCGCGGCGGACACTCGAATCGACAGCAACAAGAAAATCCCCAACCCGCACACGAACGTCTTCGAGTGGCTCAACACCCGGCCGGGGTTCA
>CAZZAQ010000737.1:0-3018 GCA_964652165.1 uncultured Bifidobacterium sp. | reverse complement strand
TAGAAATGCCATCCGCGATCTCCTGTCATTGGACATCGACCCCGCGGTGCTGCTTCCGAAGGACGATGTCAGTCACGGCTTTGACAACGTGGCGGCGGGCGATCTGTCTCCAACGCTCTTGAATCGATATATTTCCGCGGCGGAGAAGATCAGCCGGCTGGCGGTCGGTGCGCCGAGGCGCGCGCCCGGCGGGGAGACGTTCCGCATCCGGCCGGACCTCACGCAGGAGGAACACGTCGAAGGGCTGCCGCTCGGCACGCGAGGCGGCACTTTGGTTCCATACACGTTCCCGCGCGACGGCGAATACGAGATCCAAATCCGCCTTACCCGCGACCGCAATGAAGAGGTCGAAGGCCTGCGCGAGGCGCACGAACTGGAGGTGCTCCTGGATCGCGAGCGCGTGAAGCGGTTCAACGTGGCGCCTCCAAAGGGTGACAAGAATTTCGAGAAAGTGGACGCGCATCTCAAAGTGCGAGTGCCGGTGACCGCCGGCCCGCATCAACTGGGCGTGACGTTCGTGAAGAATCCTTCCTCGCTGATCGAAACCAGGCGCCAGCCCTACAACGCGCACTTCAACATGCACCGGCATCCGCGCTTGTCGCCGGCCATCTATCAAATCTCAGTCAATGGCCCTTACGAATCGAGCGGCCCCGGCGACACGCCCAGCCGGCGCCGGATTTTCATCTGCCGGCCAGCGAAGCCGGGCGACGAGGAAAACTGCGCGGAACGCAGCCTCGCAACTGTGATACGCCGGGCGTACCGGCGGCCCGTTACGCCCTCGGACTTGAAACGACCGATGGAGTTCTTTCGGGAAGCCCGGGTGGAAGAAGGCTTCGACGCCGGAATCGAATCGGCCTTGAGCGCCGTATTGGTCAGTCCCGAATTCTTGTTTCGGATCGAACAGGATCCTCCCGGAGTCGCGCCGAGCACGGCTTATCGCATCGGTGATCTGGCGCTAGCATCACGCCTCTCTTTTTTCCTCTGGAGCAGCATCCCGGATGATGAGTTGCTCGAGACGGCCGAGCGCGGCGCGCTTCACAAACCCAAGGTGCTGGAGCAACAAGTTCGGCGAATGCTCGCCGATGCCCGTTCCCGAAACCTTGTCAACAACTTCGCCGAGCAGTGGCTTTACCTTCGCAACCTGGAATCAATCACTCCTGACCTCCGTCTTTTTCCCGACTTCGATGACAATCTGCGCCAGGCTTTCCGCCGGGAGACGGAGTTGCATTTTGAGAGCATATTGCGCGAGGACCGCAGCGTCCTCGACCTGCTGAAGACGGACCACGCGTTCCTGAACGAACGCCTCGCGAAGCACTACGGGATTCCCCACGTCTATGGCGACCGCTTTCGGCGCGTTGCCCTGGGCCGGGATGACGAACGCGGCGGGTTGCTTCGACAGGGGAGCGTTCTGACCGTGACGTCGTACGCTACGCGGACGTCGCCTGTGCTTCGCGGCAAGTGGATTCTGGAAAACATTCTCGGCACGCCGCCACCGCCGCCGCTGCCCGACGTGCCCGCGCTCAAAGACAACATGGTCTCCGCCACGCTCTCCGTGCGCGAGCGATTGGCCGAACACCGCGCCAATGCCGCCTGCGCGAGTTGCCATAACCTGATGGACCCGGCCGGTTTCTCCCTGGAGAATTTCGACGCCGTGGGGCGCTGGCGAACTCTCGAAGAAGGCAAACCGGTGGACGTCTCGGGCGGGCTCCCCGATGGCAGCAAGTTCACGGGCGTTGCTGGACTCGAAGAAGGTTTGCTCAATCGCCCGGAGGTTTTTGTCGGAACGCTGACCGAGAAGTTGCTGACTTTTGCGCTGGGCCGCGGTGTCGAACCCTACGATGCTCCGGCGATTCGAAAAATTGTGCGCGACGCGCAGGCAGCGGATTACCGCTTCTCGTCGGTCATTGTCGGAATCACAAAAAGCACACCGTTCACCATGAGGAGGTCACAGCAATGAACCCATCGCGACATTTCAGCAAAATGGTTCGCCTCTCATTAGCACCCGGCTTCAGCCGGGTGTACAGAAACTGCCCGATGCCTGAGCCGTTTCAACGGCTTCTCGCGGAATTCGAGAAACCGCTAAAGCGGTCAGGTAGCCGACCGTGCTTCTACACCCGGCCAAAGCCGGGTGCTAATGAGAGGACATTCGAGTGAATGCAGAAAGAGAGGCCCTATGATCATCACGAAAAAGTTCATGCCGCGTCGGACTTTCCTGCGCGGCGTCGGTGCGACGCTCGCGTTGCCGCTGCTGGATGCGATGGTTCCCGCCGCGACGCCGCTGGCGAAGTCCGCCGCCAATCCGGCGCGCCGGCTCGGCTTTGTCTTCATGCCCATGGGTTGCGACATCACGCGCTGGACTCCGCCCGGCGAAAAGCTCGATCAGCTTTCTCCGATCCTCAGTTCTCTTGCGCCGGTGCGGGAGCACGTCACGGCCATCACAAATCTGGAGCTGCAAAACGCCTATCCCGGCAGCCATGCCACTTCCAACTCCGCCTTCCTGAGCGCGGCCAAGGCGAAGTTGACGGAGAGCACGGACTACTACCTGGGAACCACGGTCGATCAGATCGCCGCTCAGCACATCGGTCAGGAGACGCAATTGCCGTCGCTCGAGCTCGCGATGGATCTGATGCAGGTGGTGGGCCAGTGCGACAACGGCTACGCCTGCGTTTACCAAAATAATCTTTCATGGTCGTCGCCGACGACGCCGCTGCCGGCGGAGGCCCATCCGCGCATCGTTTTTGAAAGCCTGTTCGGCGAAGGCGGCAGTGTCGCCGAGCGCCGCGCTGCGCTCCGAAGAAAAGCGAGCCTGCTTGACTCGTTCAATGACGATCTCGGCCGTCTTCAACGAAAGCTCGGTCCCGGCGATCGCGCCAGGGTCAGTCACTACCTCGAGACTGTCCGTGAAGTCGAACGCCGTATTCAGAAGGCCGAAGCCGATACGGCGGACCATCCGTTGCGGGATCTGGATCGGCCGGTGGGCGTGCCGGCCGCTTACGCCGACCACGCGCGATTGATGTT
>CAZZAQ010000736.1:0-3019 GCA_964652165.1 uncultured Bifidobacterium sp. | reverse complement strand
TGTAAACCGGCGTGGGTGTAGTCGTCGTGTGTGTGACCAATGCTTCGTAACCGTCAGTCAGTTCGTCTTCATCTGTGTCCTTCGCGGCGCCCACGATGTAAAAACCACTCGGTGTCTCCGGCTTCGCCACATCAAACTCGGTCTGATTCACAGCGCCCCGAAAATGCAGCCGCCAGTAGAAGCCAGGGTTCAGTGTTGGCGTGAAATAAATATCGTACGCTTCACCGGGTGCGGCGTTCGCCAGTACCAGATGCACATTGTCTCCTGCCACCGTAATCGAGCAGATGTGCAGGTCGCTGCCGCCGCAGGCCCCCAATCCGCCATTCAGCGGCTGCATTTGGCCGCCTTCAGGCTCGGCCATCGCCGCCTCTCGCTGAACTCGTTCGTAGTCCACTTCCCTGTCATCGTAAACAAACTGGTTTTTGCCAAGCGAAATGAGGGGAAGCTCTGGAAAGGGATTGAATGGAAGAGGAGGCTGTTTTCTCTGGGCTGAGTAAAACGTGCCGGATACCGGACGGGGGACTGCCCTGTCTGCTGCGCTCAGTATTCCGCAGCACATCAATCCCGCCACCGCACACCACATGATTGTAATCTTTGAGTTCATTCGGTTTTCAGGAACTGCTCGACGCCACAGCAGCCAACCGAGCGAAACCGCTCCAAAACCGGAGCACATCCTCAGCGCAGGCTTCTCACAGTCAAGCTCCGAATTCGGAGCATGACGGCCAGGCTACAGAATGTTGTTGGACCTCAGGTTCGCAAGCTGCGGTACCAGCAGGGACTGACGCAAGAGATGCTTGCGGCTCGATGCTCTGTGCGCGGGTGGGAATTGAGCAGGGCGACTCTCTCCAAGGTGGAAGCGCAGTTGCGGTGCGTGACAGACGCGGAACTGCTCGTTTTCGCGGCTGCTCTCGGTGTAGAGCTGAAACAGCTGTATCCCGACCGGCGCAAGTAGGTAGTGTCTGGCAGCAAACCCACTCTGACCCCGGCGGGAATGCGCCAGCGCCTCGGCAGGGCGGGTGAATATTTGGAGGGCCTTTGATAAGGTTGGCCACCCGAGCGATCGAACACGGCGCGCACGAGGAATTGCTTGGGCAGGACGGACTGTACGCGCGCCTGGCCCGGATTCAGAACACGACCTTCATCGAGGAAAGCTTCGAGCGGCTCTCCGAGGCGTAGCTCGGATTTTTCAAATCGCTGGCGCGCAACGCTGGGAGCGCCGGCATCTTGCCGGCGAGTGGCTTGGGGGAGAGTCGGAAAACCCGCCGGCAGGATGCCGGCGTTCCCAGCGCCCGTCCCACCCGCCGAACCTTACATTTCATTCAAGCCCCACCGCTGAACCGGGATCCTGTGTTCCAGGATCTCCTCCAGGGTGGGCGTGAGGGCGCGGGCGCGTTGGGCGAGTCGTTCGACGGTGAGTTCGGCCGCCTGGGCCGCCTCACCGATGTTGGTAAAGAAGTCCATGCGGGCCTGCCGGGCGACCTGCTGCAGGCGCGCCAAGAGCGGAGAAGACTTCTTCGGCGGGTGTGGCTCGGCGAACAAGGTGACCAGCGCGCATTTGTGGTGGTCGAGCCGGTGGGACCAGTCGTCGATCCAGGCGCGGGCGGCCGGAAACAGCTCGGACTCGGCATGAATGGAAATGACAATCATGTTGGCCGACACGGCGTCGTCCACCGCCTGCTCGCACAGCGTCGGTTCGCGGAGATGCTCGAACTTCCACCAGGCGCAGTGGAAATCGAAATCGCCGCCCAGTTGCCGCTCCAAGTGGTCGTGCAGCCGCATCGCGCGGTTGCGCGTGGCCAGGTCTTCGTAAGCAACGACGAGGTCGAAGGGGTATTTGGGTTCCCAGTGGTTCGCCTCGGTGGACCGGTTCAGCAGCGAGTTTCGCATACGTTTTTCTTTCAGGATTTCGGATGCATTGGCCCCGGGCGGCAACGCAGGCGGCAGGCCGACGAGCCGCGCATCCAGTGTCCGGGGCGCAAGCCGAATTTGGAGGAACCGTCGCTCTCCGCAACTCAAACGAATACGGAATGCGAGTCGGGCGAATTACGGAAGCACTATGAAGGCACATCCAAGCACTGCCCCCAGCGGACTCCCTCTCCCCCGCTCCGAGCGGGGGAGAGGGTCGGGGAGAGGGGGTGCTCGTGTTTACGGAGAGCAGTTTTCCGAACCGAAAGTCCCTCCTCTCCCCGGCCCTCTCCTCCCTCGGAGGGAGGAGAGGGAGTCCATCGTTTTTGAACGGGCGGCTACGGCATCGTCGTCATGCCCTGGGCGATGGCGTACTTGGTGAGGCCGGCGACGGTGTGGATGTCCAGCTTGCGCATGATGCGCTCGCGATGGGTTTCGATGGTGCGGACCCCGATGCCGAGCTTGTCGGCGATCTGCTTGTTGAGCAGGCCCTCGGCGATCAGCGACAGGACCTCGCGTTCGCGGTCCGTGAGGCTTTGCACCGGCTCGGCGACCCGCCCGCCGCCGTCAACGAGTTGGTCGACGATCACTCTGGAGACGGATGGAGCGAAAAACACTTCACCGGCGTGAACGGCCTTGATGGCGCGGACCAGTTCGGCGGGCGAGCCGTCCTTGAGCAAGTAGCCGCGCGCGCCCGCCCGGATCATCTGCGCGATGTATTCCTTGCTGTTGTGCATGGTGAGGATGAGGATTTTGGCGAGGGGGGCCTGTTTGCGCAGCACGGTCGTGGCTTCCAGGCCGTTCATCTGCGGCATCGTGATGTCCATCAGCACCACGTCGGGCAGCAGCGCCCTGGCCTTCTGGAGCGCGTCAAGACCGTTGGACGCCTCGCCGACGATCTCGAACTCGGGCTGAGCGCAGAGGTGGGATTTGATGCCGTCCAAGACAATCGGATGATCGTCGGCAAGCAGGAGCCGGATTTTCTTTTCGCGAGCTTTTCGGGCGTTGTGGGCCGCCATGGGTCAACGTCGTTTGCCGTCAGTCAGTCTTCATCGGGGAATCTTCCACGCGACGCAGCGGTATCTCAATCACAATCTCTGTGCCATTTCCGGGC
>CAZZAQ010000735.1:0-3020 GCA_964652165.1 uncultured Bifidobacterium sp. | reverse complement strand
GGAGGATGCCGGTGAGCGAGTCGGTGTAATTCTGCGCCAGCTCGGAGATGTGGAACAGCGCGTCGTACACGTTGCGGTAATAGGGCACCAGATGAGCGCGGATCAGCTTGAACTCGCCCTTCGCGAACCGCGCCAGTACCTCGCGCTGCGGCCCGATGATCTGCCGCAAATGAAGCACCTCCTTCTTCACCTGGACGATACGGTTGAGCATTTTGGGCGACGGGCTGGCGATGACCTTCTGTTCCAATTCCGCGATTTCCACCGCCAGTTCGTCCAGCGCGGGCTTGTAGTTTTCGACGATGCCGTCCAGCAACGTGTGCGCGACGCGATCGGGGGCGCGCGCGGTGAGCGTGCGGCCTTTCGCGCAGCGTTCCTCCGCTTGTTGCACACTGCGCATCGCCGCTTCGTGGAAAGTGACGAGGAAATTCTTCCCGAGGAAGAAATTCAACTCGCTCGTCGCAAATACGCCGTCCTTGCGGCTGTAATCGACGGCATGAATCACCATGAACAGGTACGGAGAAAACTTGTCCCCGTCCTTCGGCACGTATTCCTCGACCTTGGGAGTCGAACTGACCTGCACGCAGTCTTCGATGGACAGCGGGTGGAAATGAAAGATGTCCTCCAGCACCCGCCGGGTTTCCTCGGGTGTGGCTTTTTCCAGGTCGACCCAAAGGAACAGGTTTGTGTCCGCCAGCAACGTGGGCATGAGAAACATTTCGACATCCTGGCTGTGGAGCTTGCCCTGCGTGGTGAAGGCGTAGGAGCGAATCATGCCCGGTGCTGTTTGCGCTGGATTGGTGGTCGCGGCGACGTCGTGCCGGCATCTTAGGCGCGCGCGAAAGTCAGGCAAGTTTGTTCGCCCGCCCAAACGCGGTCGGTCTCGGATGAATTTCCCGCCGTGGCTCCCGTCTTAAGTTCGTTCAACACAATCCAATGAATCGCATGAAATCACTCTCCTCAGTCGCCGGATCGCGTTGTTCCAGAGGGTTCGCTGCACTTATCGTTGCCGCCGGGCTGGTGTGGCCCGCGTTCGCAGCGCCAAAGAAAGTCCTCGTTGTATCGGTCACCACCGGCTTCCGGCATGGTTCCATCGAAACGGCGGAACGTGTGATCGAGCAGATTGGGAAGGAAAGCGGGGTGTTCACGGTGGACTTCGCCCGCGTCCCGCCTCCCAAGGCGCCGAAGAAGCCCACGGCGCCCAAAGACTCGGGCGACGCCGTGAAGTTCAAGGCCGAGCAGGAGAAGTTCGAGGCGGCGATGAAAACGTACGCGGACGAGGAGGCGAAGTTCAAGCAGGAGGAGAAGGAGTATTCGGCGCGCCAGAAGGCCGTGTTGGCGGAGCGAATGAGCCTCGAGTCGCTCAAGGGTTACGATGCGGTGATCTTCGCCAACACGACAGGCGAACTGCCACTGCCCGACCGGCAGGGTTTCCTGGATTGGATCAAGTCGGGCCGCGGCTTCGTGGGGATGCACAGCGCGACTGACACGCTGGGCCAGTTCATGCCGTACGTCGAGTGCATCAACGGAAATTTCGACGGCCATCCGTGGGGCGGCGGCACGCTTTGCACCTTCGTGAACCACGAAACGAGCCATCCGACTGTGTCGATGTACCCGCCGTCCTTTCAGTGGAAGGACGAGATTTACCAGTACAAGCTTTTCAAACCGGACTCGGTGCGGGTGCTTCTCAGCCTCGACATGTCGAAGACCAGGCCGCAGATGCCGTATCACGTGCCAGTGGCCTGGGTGCGGGAGTACGGGAGCGGGCGCATTTTTTACACGAACCTCGGCCACAACGACGCGACGTGGCTCGACGGCCAATACCAGGCCCACATCCTGGCCGGCATCCGCTACGCGCTGAAGCTCCAGGATGCTCCCGCCGCGCCGAATCCGGACACGCAGCTGGCCCACCATCGCCACTCGATTGTCAGCTACGCCGCGGGCGAAACCAAAAAGGACGCCGCGCCACTTCTGGCTAAAGCGGGCAACGCCAATTGGATCAACTCCGTCGCCGCGGCCGCGGATGCGTATCGCAAGTCTCCAAATCCCGACCCGAAAAAGGCGACGCCCGAGGAAGTCAATGCCGCGAAGCAGAAAAAGGCCGACGCTCTCGGCGCGCTCGCCGCCGCCCTCGAAATGCAGCTTTGAACCAAAACCCCATCACTCACATCCCATGAACAAAATCCTCTCGCTCACCACGCTTGCCGTTCTCCTTTCGACCCGCGCCTTGCCGGCCGCCGATAAAGCCGGATTCGTCTCACTCTTCAACGGCAAGGACACCACCGGGTGGAAACTGCGCAACCCGGCTGGCCACAACTCGTGGAGCGTCGCCGACGGCATCCTCAAGAACACCGTGAACAAAGGCGAGCACGGCACCGACCTCGTCACGGAAAAGAAATATTGGAACTTCACCGTGCGGTACGAATTTCAGGTGCCGGACGGTTCGAACAGCGGCTTCTACCTGCGCGGCCGGCACGAGATCCAGATTCTGGGCGACTACAAGAGCGGCAAGCCGAGCAAGAGCGGCAACGGCGCCATCTACAATCACACCGCCCCGAGCGAGTTCGCCTCCAAGCCTGCAGACGAGTGGCAGACCGTCGAGGCCACGATCATTGGCAACAAGATTACCGTCATCCTCAACGGCAAGAAGATTCACGACCAGGTCGAGTGCAACAAGGCCACCGGCTCCGAAATCGACAACAAGGTGACCGAGCCCGGCCCAATCTTCCTGCAAGGCGACCACGGCACCGTCTGGTTCCGAAACATGAGCATCAAGGAACTGCCGCAGTAGGCCAGTCAGCGACTGGGATTTGAGTAGCTGCGACCGTGAGGTCGCGGGCTCGGCTTGCGGAAGCCCGATGAAATGGCTGCAAGAAATTCAAAATTCAAAATGGCGGCACGTCCGGCCAGGACGCAGCGGGGTTTCCTCATTTTTCATTTTGAATTTTTCATTTTGAATTTCCCTACCTCAGCACCCGATTGTCCCCGTCCCGCCGCGTGACGCCGTCGCGGTCGAGTTTCTC
>CAZZAQ010000734.1:0-3031 GCA_964652165.1 uncultured Bifidobacterium sp. | reverse complement strand
GGCGCCAGCCACGCGCCCCGCCCCATGGGGAGGCCGGCCAACACCGCCACACCGGACGCGAGCGCAAACTGTCCAGCGAGTTTGTTGCGAGGATCTGCGAAACTGACCCACCCGAACAGCGCCGTGTTCAGAATGGTCAGGGCGAAAAACAAGCTGCTCGTGGGCGCTGTCGCCGCCAGCAGCGGCGTCAGCGCGGCGAAGACCAGCAGCGCCTGGCGCAACGACGACCGCAAGGCCACCGGCTGCGGCCTAAGGTCCGGCAGCCGGCGCCAGGCGGTCCACGCCAGCACCAGCGTCAGCGGCGCGAGCATCCACGGGTGGAACGCCAGATCGCTCACGTAACCGACGCAATACAGGTGCGCGGCGCTGCCGGTCACCCACAACCCCAAAACGAGATTCCCAGCCAGCAGGCGCCGTCCCCAACCCCACCACCGCACACCCTCTGGAGCGGGCTCGACGTGACCGGAACCAGGCTGTTCACCGATGTTGGAGTTTATCGTTTCCATGCCTTTCTGGCCTCAGGTTGATCTTCTTGAGGCTAAAGGGAAACAACGTTGTGGAGATCGACTTTTTCTGGATGGGAAGCGTGAAATTCGCGCCTACTGAGTGAAGGAAACGCAGTGGTATCTGCCCGAGAGTTCTCATATCTGTAGCCTTTCTGTTTGCGAGGGCGTTCATGGGATTCTGATAGCATTACTGTTGCCAGCCTCCCGCACCCCGGCTCGCGTCATGGCAAAAGCCGAATTCGCCAACGGCCAGATGCCGGCAACGGCCGTCGGACCCGCAGGCAGACGAAATGGGGCAAACGAATGAGATCCCAACCTGAGCAGACTTCGTTTGCCCCAATTCGTCTGCGCTCTTCGGCTGGTGTTGCGACCAACACGTTCGCGACACCGACCGCCCGGGAAGACGTACCACGGATTGCACAGATGGCACGGATAAGAAATCGCAGGTTGCGGACCACATCCGTGGAATCCGTGAAATCCGTGGTTTCCTCCTTCGAATTCGGGTTGAATTGTTCGCTACACATCCCTTGCGACACGCTGTCGCGAATTGTGTGGATCCATGGTTACACTCAAGTCATCTGCCAGCGTGACCGATGTTCATTTCAGAAGTCCGGCGGTCACTCCTGCTCGAAAGCCACGGACCCAGGACGCATGAAACCAGAAGTCCCAGACACCCACCAAAAAGCCCTCCAGGTCAATTTGGATGCCCTGCTCTACGGCACGTTTGCCGAGATTGGCGCCGGGCAGGAAGTCGCCCGCTGGTTTTTCCGTGTCGGCGGCGCCGCCGGCACCATCGCCAAGGCGATGAGCGCCTATGACATGACTTTCAGCGACGCCATCTACGGCCCCTGCCAACATTACGTCAGCCGCCAGCGCATTCACTCCATGCTCGATCACGAGTTTCGTCTCCTGTGCGAGCGCCTCGACGCCAAGCGCGGGGACAAAACCCGCTTCTTCGTCTTCGCCAACACGGTTGCCGCCAGCAGTTACACGCGCCAGGACGAGCCTCACGGCTGGCTGGGCATCCGCTTCCAGACAAGCCCACGCAAGGCGCCGTCCCAAATCATCATCCACGTCCGCCTGCTCGATAAGGAAAACGTCCAGGAACAGGAAGCTCTCGGCGTCCTGGGCGTGAACCTCGCTCACGGCGCCTGTTATCTGCACGATCAGCCCGAGAAGCTCCTTGTCGCGCTCCTCGACAACCTCACCGCCGACCGCGTCGAGGTGGACCTGATCGAATTCAGCGGCCCGGACTTCGCCTCAGTGGACAACCGCCTCATGGCCCTGAAGCTGGTGCAGAACGGCCTGACCAGCGCCGCCCTGTTCACCGCCCGCGGCGAAGTCATGCAGCCCGCCGACGCGCTCTATAAGAAAAACATCCTCATCGAGCGCGGCAGTTTTCGGCCCGTGACCAACGTCACCGTGGACATGCTGCGCTGCGCCCAGGCGATGTTCATCCAGGAACCGGGCGTCGAGAGTGAATCGGTCTTCCCGGTGATGGAGATGACGCTCAAGAACCTGACCGACGGCGACACGATCGACCCCCGGGATTTTCTCGATCGGGCGGACATCCTCGGCGCGCTAGGCAGGACCGTGCTCATCTCGAATTTTGGGGAGTATCACCGCCTGGCCGCCTGGCTGTTCCGCCACACGAGAAAGAAAATTGGCATCGTCATGGGCGTGCCGACGCTGCGCGAGATATTCGAGGAGAAGTATTACGCAAACCTTGAAGGCGGCATTCTCGAATCCTTCGGACGCCTCTTCAAAAAGGATCTCAAGCTCTACGCCTACCCGCTGCTCGACACGGCCAGCGGCTCGCTCATCACTGCAGGCAACTTGCGCGTAGCTCCGCACTTGCGTCACCTCTACGCCTACCTCGTCGAGAACCGCCTTATTGAAAGCCTCTGCGACTACGACGCCGCCTGCCTGCGGGTGTGCTCACAGGAAGTACTCCGGCGGCTGCGCTCGGGCGATCCCGCCTGGGAAAGCATGGTCCCGAAGTCCGTCGCCGAACTGATCAAGAAGCGCAAGCTCCTCGGTTACACGGACAGCGCGCGTGCCCGCCGCGGCGGCAAGGGCCGGCTCGGCCTCGTCGACTCCATCCACCTCGCCAGGGTGCCGCGGGCGGCCTGACCTACGATCGTAGCCGCCGACGTGAGGAGGCGGAGAACGCGGACGCACGGTCCATCCGCCTCCTCACGTCGGCGGCTACCCACGGTTTAACAACGCCTCCGCGTGCTGTCGGGCGGCGTCGCTTTGGCCGCCAAGCATGCGGGCCAGTTCGCTCACGCGCTCCCTTTTCTCCAACCGCGATATCTCCGTGATCGTGCGGCCGGCCTTGACCTGCTTGGTCACCACGAAGTGCGCGTCGCCGTGCGCCGCCACCGGCGCCAGGTGCGTGATGCAGAGGACCTGGCGCTGTCGGGCGATCTGACGCATCTTCTCGCCGACAACCCTGGCGGTCTCGCCGCCGACGTTGGCGTCCACTTCGTCGAAGACGAGCACCGGGATTTCGTCCTCCGCGG
>CAZZAQ010000733.1:0-3034 GCA_964652165.1 uncultured Bifidobacterium sp. | reverse complement strand
CAATAACCACGTCGTGGACGATGCGGACGAAGTGAAAGTCGGTTTGCAGGACGGACGCGAATTCACCGCCAAGGTCATCGGCAAGGATCCCAAGAGCGATGTCGCCGTTCTCCGGGTCGACGCAAAGGACCTTCCCGCCATTGAAATCGCCAACAGCGACAGCATCGAGATCGGCGACCTCGTCCTGGCCGTGGGCAATCCGTTCGACATCGGCCAGACCGTGACGATGGGCCTGGTCAGCGCCACGGGCCGCGGCAGGCTGGGGTTGGACTACGAGGACTTCATCCAGACCGACGCCGCCATCAACCCCGGCAACTCCGGCGGCGCGCTGGTCGATGCCGAAGGCCGCCTCATCGGGATCAACACGGCCATCCTCAGCCGCAGCGGCGGCAACCTGGGCATCGGCTTCGCCATCCCCGTGAATCTCGCGCGCGACGTGATGAACAGCCTCGTGACGGATGGCAAGGTCACGCGCGGCTATTTTGGCGTGATGATCCAAGACGTGACGCCCGCGCTCGCGCGCAAGCTTGACCTCAAGCAACGAAACGGCGCGCTTGTCGGCGACGTGGTGCCTAAAAGCCCCGCGGACAAAGCCGGCATCCAGAGCGGCGACGTGGTCATCGAGCTCGACGGCAAACCCGTGACGGACAGCCGGCATCTCAAATTGGCCGTCGCCCGCGCCAAGCCCGGCGAGCACGTTCGGGTGAAGCTTCTCCGGGACGGCTCGACCAAAACGCTCGACGTGACTGTGAAGGAATTGCCCGACTCCGAACACTTGGCGAAGTCCGACTCGCACCGCGGCGATGAAGGCGAAGCGCTCAAAGGCGTCGCTGTTGCCGACCTCGACGCCCAGTCGCGCCGCCAGTTCAATATTCCCGACACCGTCCGCGGCGCGATTGTGAAGGATGTCGAGGAGGGTTCGGCCGCCGCCGAAGCCGGCCTCCAGCCCGGCGACGTGATTCTTGAAATCAACAAACAGCCGGTGAAGGGCGCCGAAGACGCCGTGCGTCTCACCGAGAATCCCAAGGATAAGACCACGCTGCTGCGTCTCTGGCGCGAAGGTGGCAGCCGCTTCCTCGTCGTGGACGAATCCAACGCCGGCTGAAACCGTTCCCACCCCACACCCCACACCTCCCGCGCGACAGCCACAGCGCGCGGGAGGCTTCTTGTTTCGTAAAACGTAATGCGTAAAACGTAAAAAACCTCTGCTTGTTCCATTTCAGTCCCTTCGGTTTTTACGTTTCTCGTTTTACGTTTTACGCGTCACTCTCACCCCATGCGAATCCTGGTAGTGGAAGACGACAGCAAGATCGCCTCCTTCGTTGTGAAGGGCCTGCGGCAGAGTGGCTACGCTGTGGACCGTTGCGCCGATGGCGAGGAGGCGCTCGTGGTCGCCGAAACCACGCCTTACGACGCGGCCATCGTCGATCTCATGCTCCCGCGGCTCGATGGCCTTTCGCTCATCCAGCGGTTGCGCGCGAAGAATCTCCGCACCCCGGTCCTCATCCTGAGCGCCAAGACCAGCGTTGATGACCGCGTGAAAGGCCTTCAGGCCGGCGGCGATGATTATCTCACGAAGCCCTTCGCCTTCTCCGAATTGCTCGCGCGCGTGCAGGCGCTCATCCGCCGCGCCACGCAGACGGCCGAGCCGACCAAGCTCACCCTCGGCGACCTCACCCTCGACCTCCTCAGCCGCCAGGCCACGCGCGGCGCGGAGCGCATCGACCTCCAACCGCGCGAGTTCTCGCTGCTCGAATACCTCATGCGCAACCCCGGCCGCACCGTCACCAAGACCATGATTCTCGAACACGTCTTCGACTACAGCTTTGACCCGCAAACCAACGTCGTCGATGTGCTCGTCCACCGCCTGCGCGCCAAGGTCGACCCCGACCGGACGCGCCTGCACACGCTCCGCGGCGTCGGTTACGTGCTGCGAGCCGCTTGAGATGGAATCTCCAGACTAGCCCCATGCTCAACGCCATCTTCACTCCGCTGCGCCGCAACGTCAGCCTGCGCCTCAGCCTCGGCTACACGTTGCTGTTCGCGTTGTGCCTCTCCGCTGTGTTGCTGCTCGTCTTCTACCTGGTGGCCCGGGAACTTGAGCAGAAGGAGACCCAGGTCATCCAGAGCCGTGCCAAGGAGTACGCCACGCTTTACCAGGTCCGCGGCTACAACGAACTCCGCCAGCGCGTGCTCGCCGAAAACAATCCCGCGGATGAGAAGTCGCTCCTCGTCAGCGTCGTCTGGCCGACCGACCGCTTTGACTACGTCTTCATCCCCAACGAATGGGGCGGCATCCAGTTGCAGGGCCGCGTCCAACGCTCCTGGCAGCAGTCCGACATCACCCGCATTCCCAAGGACGCCCAGAAGGACTTCATCATCTTCCGCGTGCAACTTCCCGATGGCGCCCAGCTTTTCGTCGGTGGCAGCACGAGCAACCGCCGGGCACTCTGGCAGCCCTTCCGCCGCTCGGTCCTGCCGGTCGGCGCGGTCGGATTGTTCCTGAGCCTGGTGGCCGGCACGTTCTTCGCCCATCGCGCCATGCGGCCCATCCGCCAAATCGTCCGCACCGCCCGCTCCATCATCCAGACCGGCAAGCTCGACGCCCGCGTGCCCGCGCAGAACTCCGGTGACGAGTTGGCCGAGCTGGCTCGCCTCTTCAACACGATGCTCGATACCAACCAGTCGCTCATCCGCGCCATGCGCGAGAGCCTCGACAACGTCGCGCACGACCTCCGCACCCCGCTCACCCGCTTGCGCGGCACCGCGGAGATGGCGCTCCAAGGCGCGGCCGACCCCGCCGCCGCCCGCGAGGCACTGGCCGATTGCGTCGAAGAATCCGAGCGCGTCCTTTCGATGCTGAACACGCTCATGGACATCGCCGAGGCCGAAGCCGGCATGATGAAGCTCGACCGCCAGCCCATCGATCTCGGCCAGCTCCTGCGCGAAGTCGTGGACGTCTATGCCTACGTTGCCGAAGAGAAGGAAGTCGCGGTCCGCCTCGACCTGCTCGAGCCATGCGAACTGGCCGTGG
>CAZZAQ010000732.1:0-3037 GCA_964652165.1 uncultured Bifidobacterium sp. | reverse complement strand
GGGCGAGTTGCACCAGGAGGTTCACGGAGCGGAAGATTGCTTCGGGGCTGACGGGGCTGAAAGCAAACGATTGCCGAAAAGCGAAGTCGGCCTCCTGGATCATGCGCTGCTGTTCGTCCGGGGATTTCGAAATAGCGATGCGCCAATTGTAGACGCCGGCGATGCTGCAGCGCAGCTTGGAGTACATCTTGGTGGTGAAGTCGCTGCGGACGAATGCAAGGTCGCCCCGGAAGTTCGTTAGGTCTTTCTTGAGGAAGACCTTCTCCACGAAATCACAGACTTCTTTCACTGGCGTTTCGACTTTGAGCCAGTCGCCGATCATCGCGGCTTGCTGCTTCGCCCAGAACTCGTGGTCCTTGCTGACCACCTCCGCAGACAGCGAGGAAATCGGATCGCGGTTGATCTTCATGTTGAAGCCATGCGGCGTCAGGTGCGGGTACATCCAGTCGAACGGGAAACTTTCCTCGACGTAAAATTCGCGCTCCGGGTTATTGTCGAAGATGACCTTGGCGAGGAGGCTCTTGATCGCAATGATGGCGATCTGGCCGTTGACCTGGACTTTGTTGTCCACGATCCTCACGTCCTCACCCGGCCTGAGCTGGCGCGGCTCAGCCGGGTATTTCGTGTCGTGCTCAAGGCGCTTCTGCGCGTCCGCGAGGTAGGCCTGGCGACATCGCTGCGAATCCTCCTTGGAAGGGGTTTGGATCTTGCCGCCGTAGGTTACCCGGATGTAGTCGAGGTAGTGGTCGTCTGCGAGGGCGCTCTGCGTGAGTGTGAAAAACGGATCGCCGTCGGCGTGCGACTTGGAAAATGCGGTGGGCAGGGCCTGTCCTGCGACGGTGCCGCCGAAGTAAATGCTACCGCGGGGAATCGATTTCACAATCCCTTCGCCAAACGCTGTGGACCATTTCGGCGCGCTGTTGGTCGGGGTGTAGGCTTCGAGCACCATCGACACCTCGGTGAGCGTCTGCCAGACGGTCCTGTCGAAAAGCGGGTCGCTTTTCGACCCTTCGTCCTGGACGGCGCGCTTTCGCAGGCTCTCGTAAGTGCGGTCGGCGGCAAGCCAGTCACCACTACGGGCCTGGCGGAAAAACGTCCAATAATCGTCGTGGACTTTCACTTTCAGTTTATCCGCCAGCATTTGGGCGTGCTTTTCCTTGGCTGCGATAAAGGAGGCAATGGGAGGCGGTAATTTGGCCTCGGAGGACGGGAGCGAGGGCAGAGCGCTGCGAGTGCTGTAAACGGAGAGCGCGAGCGCCAGGGCGACGAAGCAAGAGGGTTTCATGACGATGTATTGTGTCAATGAATAGACACCGTCGGAAGCGAATTCGTATGCCGAGGCGCTGAGTGTGAATCCGGACTTCGTCCCCGGTTTGATGGCTCAGCGCGCCCGAAAGAGGCTGAGATCGAACTTGGGCTGCTGGCCTTGCGCCAGGTCCGCGAGGATTTCCCCGATGACGGCGGAGAACTTGAACCCGTGTCCCGAGCAGGGGCTGGCGACGAGCACTTGCGGCCAGTCCCGATGCCGATCGATCCAGAAATGCTCGTCCGGTGTGTTCGTGTAGAGGCAGACCGTCGCGGAGCGGAGCGGGCCGTCGGCGCCCGGCGCGAAGCGGCGGAGGACCGCGCGCATGGCTTCCACCTCGGCGGGGGCGACTTCACGGCGGACGGTGTCCGGTGAGGTGGACTCGCCTTCGTGGTGAAACGCCACCTTCAGGCCCTCACCGAAGTTTGGAATCCCGTAGAAAAACCTGCGGCCATCGAACTGCCACATGTGAATCGGGCATCGCTCCGGCGCGAACAGGGCGGAGGATTGCTCCGGTTCGAACCAAAGCTGAATTTGCCGCTCGACGCACATCGGCAGGCCGGGCAACAGTGTGTTGACCCACGCGCCGGCGCTCACGATCAATTGCGCCGCGGTGAACTCGCCGTGACTCGTGGCCACACGCACGCCCTGGCCGTCCGACTCCCAGCGCAGCACGGGATCGTCGAACCGCAGTTCCGCCCCGTGGCGACGGGCGAGTTCGAGGTGCGCGGAGACGCAGCGTTCGGGGAAAAGCACGCCGGCCCGCGGCTCCAACACCGCGCGCATGTCGTCCGAAGGGCGAAGCGCGGGGAACCGCCGGCGCAATTCCGACGCGCTCAACATCTCGTGCGGCAGCCCGTGAGTGTCCGCGCTCAATTGGGCCCCGCGCACCAGAGCGCTATCCGGCGCGCCGATCATCAGGCCGCCGGTTTGGCGGAACAATTCCGCTCCGGCCGCCTTGGCGAGTTCCTCCCACAACACGTAAGCCCGCCGCACCATCGGCACGTAGGTCGGGTGCTCGAAGTACGCCTCGCGAATAATCCGCGTCTGCCCGTGGGACGATCCGAAGCGGTGCGGCGGCGCGAATCGGTCCAGTCCCAGCACCCGCGCTCCGCGCCGGGCCAGATGGAACGCCGCGGCGCTTCCCATCGCGCCGAGTCCGGCGATGAGGATGTCGTATGTTACGGGCACGCGGGGGAAGGTAGAGGGGTTAGGGGGAGGGTTGAAGCGTGAAGAGAGAGGCGTGAAACGTAAAACGTGAAACGTAAAACGTAATTCCGATTGGGACGCTCGACTTCGCTCGCGGCGCCCCCACCCTATTTACGTTTCACGTTTTACGTTTTACGTCTCCAACTTTTCACGCTTCAACGCTTCAACGAAGCCCAAATCCGCCCCAAACCATCATTGACACCCGGCGCCGCCGTTCCTACTTTCCGCCCGCAAAGAAGCGAGCGCGACCGCCCCGAATTTGCACTTCGGGGTTTTTTCTTCATCGCGCGCCGGACGACTATGGCAAACACAATTCTCGTCGGCGCCCAGTGGGGCGACGAAGGCAAAGGCAAGATCATCGACGTGCTGACCGGCCAGGCGGACGTCGTGGTCCGCACGCAAGGCGGCAACAACGCCGGCCACACGGTCTTCATTGGGAAAAAGAAATACGTCCTCCATCTTATCCCCTCGGGCATCCTGCGGCGGGGCAAGGTCTGCGTCATCGGCAACGGCGTCGTCGTC
>CAZZAQ010000731.1:0-3045 GCA_964652165.1 uncultured Bifidobacterium sp. | reverse complement strand
CCCGAGCGCCCGCTCCATCGAATCCGTCGAAGGCGAGGAAGAGGAGCGCCGGCTCTTTTACGTGGCCATCACGCGGGCGCGCAACGAGCTTTACCTGAGCTACCCGCTCATCCGCGTCACCCGCGGCCAGGGCGGCGACATGATGCAGCAGCCCTCGCGCTTCCTGAAGGATTTGCCCGCCGCACTCGTGGACGAGTGGAGCCTCAAGTCGGGCAATTCGTACGAGTAATCGGTGTCCCGGCTGTGTCATCGTGGGAACGTCGCGCTGCCGCTCAACCCTAATCGTGGCAGGGCCGCGCTGCCGCGCGGCCCTGATCTTCCCGCCGGGAGTCCGCAATCCTGCGACGCGGCGCATTCGAACCATCGCCCCGGTTGAAAACGCCGTGCCCGCCGGATTTTCAACAGGAGGCAACGGAGGGAACTGAGGCATTTTCTCCCTCTCTGTTATCTCTGTTTGCTCCTGTTCAAACCGGGAGTTCATCTTTCTGCCCCCGGCCGCGGTTCATGGGAAGAAATGGTAGTTGACTGAGTTTGACTGGGATTAACTTGGTTTGACTAGGTTTGATTGGGTTGAATGGGTTTAACTGGGCTTGACTGGGCTTAACTGAGCTTGACTCGGCTTGACTGGGTTTGATTCATTGGCTGACCGAAGCAATCCTCCGGCCCGCCTCGGAGCGCCGAGTTCCTGCTCGGCGCGAAGATGAAAGTCCCGCGGCGCAGTGAACTCAGGCCCGGTTGGCAGTGGCAGCCCAGGTCACACACGGGAGCAACCATACACAACCGGGCACAGAGTAGTTAGCGCCAAACGAGCGAAACGAGCGAAACGAGCGAAAATCTGGCGGCCGGACAGCGTCCAGCATCCAGCATTCCGCCCGAAACCGGCAGTCGAGCCTCACGCAAAGGGCGCAAAGGACACCAAGGCAAGGGAATGGAATGAGACGCTGTCTCCATCCAAAGGGTGGCTGGCCTTTCGGATCGAACTCAAGCGGCCCTCACTTTGCGGCCTTTGCGACCTTGGTGTGAGGAGAACTGCCGTTTTCTGGTTCGGTCTTCAGGGCGCAAAAAGAGGGCCTGTTGCCCAAACGCTCTGGCGCGGGCTGACCGCGCGACTCTTCACCCGTAGCGGGTTCCTCCCAGGCTCGCCAGCTCCTGGAATCGGGAGAAGCCAGGCGAGCCGCACCCAGCGGACCCGAAGATTGACCGCCGATCCACGCGTGATTAGCCTCCGCTCATGTCGCCCAGGACCAGGAGCAAATGCGCAGCGCCGATGGACTGCGGTCGGTCGAAGCGCGAAGCGCTCACCTCGCGGGGCGAGCGCCAATCGCGAGCCGCCACGTTGAAACCAAGCCATGAGTGTCCAAAAAACTCTTGAGAAGCTTCTACGCGGGGAATCCGACGCGAACATCCGCTTTGATGAACTGGGCGCATCTCGACATTGTTGGAGTCGCCACGCCCGTCTACTCCCTCTCCTCCCTCGGAGGGAGGAGAGGGCCGGGGAGAGGAGGGCCGTTAGGATTGGGAATTCCCCTCTCCCCAGCCCTCTCCCCGCTCCTCCGTCGCGGGGAGAGGGAGTTCCGAAGCCCAACGATGTCCGGATGCGCCCAGGCCAAGCCCTACCAGGTTCGACAAGTGCGAAGGATTCTGGCAAACTACAAACTGTTATGAAACCCAACAGCTACGAGATGATCCTCTGGTGGAGCACGGAGGACGATGCTTACGTGGTGGACGTGCCGGAACTGCCCGGCTGCCTGGCCCACGGCGCGACGCGCCAGCAAGCCATCAAGAACGCCGAAGACGCCATCAAGTTCTGGATCAAAACCGCCAGGGACGACGGTCTTGACGTTCCCCAGCCGCGCGGCCGATTGGTTTTTGCGTGACCGCCGAATGCGTTCCCTCGCTGCCACCACCTCCCTCGCCCCCTCCGAGGGGGAGAGGGCCGGGGTGAGGGGGCCGCACTCCCTCTCCGCCTCGAACGCTGTCCCTGGCTCGCGGGAGCGGGAGCGGGTGGCCACAGGCCGGGTGAGGGACGTTGGGAAAAATGACTCCAACGGAGAGAGAACTCCCCGAAACGAAAATCCGCGCGCTGAACCTCTGAACCGTAGCAGCCGACGTAAGGAGGCTCTGACTGAAATCCGAAATCCGAAATGCGAGAGCCTCCTCACGTCGGCTGCTACGAGGTTCTTGGAATGGGTTGGGGTGAGGTGTCGAGCCGCGTTCTTCGGCTGCTTCGGCCCGGACGCCCGCGAAATCCTGAACGACGGGAAGTACGCCACCGACGGCGAACTCCAATTCACACTGCCCGACGTACTGAAAGTCCCGCTGATTTCACACGACGGCAAGGTGGCGGAAATCATTGGCAAGTTCGGTGGGGCAGACCAACCTCGTAACGCCGTGAATCAATTGCAATGGCGGCTATCCGCGTCATGATTTCAGTTTAAACGATCATGAATGACCCGAGAGGCTCGGTCTGGCGAAAGTGGGACTTACACGTTCACACTCCAGATTCGCTCGTGAATTCCTACGGTGGTGCCGGCGCGTGGGACAAATTCATTGACGGACTCGAAAAGCTTCCAACCGAATTCAATGTGCTCGGAATCAATGACTACATCTTTCTCGACGGCTATAAGCGCCTCGTTGCCGAGAAAGCAAAGGGGAGATTGCCCAACATCGACCTCTTACTTCCAGTCATCGAGCTTCGGCTCGACAAGTTTGGCGGCAGCAAGAGCGGGTTGAGTCGCGTCAACTACCATATCATCTTCTCGAACGAGATTTCGCCTGAAACGATCGACAGCCAGTTCCTCAGCGCGCTTTGCAGCAAGTATGTCCTGACGCCGGAGTTCGACGAGTTGCGCACTTCGGGCAAATGGGTGGCCGTTCCGACGAAGAAAAGCATCGAAGACCTAGGACGATTGATCATCGAAAGCGTGCCGCCAGAGCAGAGAGAAAAGTTTCACGCACCGATTGTCGAAGGGTTCAATAATTTCTGTCTCAGAGCCTGTTTGGAAACTGGTAAAAGATTTTCCGATAACGTTATCGTACTTTTGT
>CAZZAQ010000730.1:0-3052 GCA_964652165.1 uncultured Bifidobacterium sp. | reverse complement strand
TGCGAGCAGACGCAGCCGGCGGGCTTGTGGAACAGCGCGAGCAGGCCGCCGGGCGACTCGATGGGCTGGCCGTCGATGAGCACTTCGGAGGGCAGCGCCCTGGCGTCGGTCGCGACGGCGGGCGTGCCGCGAACGCTCACCCGGCCTGCCCGAAGCCAGGCCGCCCCTTCGCTGCGGCTGCAATAGCCGTAACGGGAGAGGATCTGATCCAGGCGGCGGGGCTTTGCGGGAATCATTTTAGTCCGGATGTTTCCTATGCGCCGTAGCCGCCGACGTGAGGAGGCGGATGAATCCAACGGGTATGCGAGTCCGCCTCCTCACGTCGGCGGCTACCGGCTGTAGGCGTCTCATGCGAGCTTTGAAATATCAGCTTAGCGGCGATGTTTGCCACGCGCCGCATGGCGTATCCGCCCGTGCCCGCGCACATTGCGAGGCTTGCGCACCGGCTCGATGGTCTTCGGCCGCGCGCGGGGGAGGAGCAGGATGGGGCAGCCTTCGTAGCCAAAAGCGGTGCGCATGGCCTTGGCGAGGTACTTCTTGTACGGTTCGGAGAACAGGTCGGATCGGTTCACGAACAGCACGAAGGTCGGCGGGGACTGCCTGACCTGAGTCGCGTAAAAAAACTTCAGCCGGTGGCCGTGCGAACTCACGGGCTGGCGGCGCTCGACGGCGTCGTGCAGCGCGCGATTCACAATCGAGGTCGGCAGTTTCTGCTGCAACTGCGCCGCGACGTAGCGCACGGCTTCGAGCAGGCGGTCGAGTTGGAAGCCGGACTTCGCCGAGGTGAAAATCACGGGCGCGTAGTCGAGGAAGAACAGGTGCTGCTGCACCCATTCGCCGAATTCCGCGAGCGTGGTCATCTCGTTCGGCGCGTGACGGTTCTCCTTGCGCTGCCGCCGGGCGATTTCCTCTACTCGCGCCTTGCGGACCACCTCGGCCACTAGGTCCCATTTGTTTACGACGATGACGCACGCTTTGTGGTGCTCCGTAATCAGGTCGCCGATTTTTTTGTCCTGCTCCGTGATGCCGGCGTCGGCGTCGAGCACGAGCACGACGATGTCGCAGCGGGCAATGGAATCTTTCGTGCGTTCGACGCTGAAAAACTCGACGCTGTTGTCGATGCGCCGGTATTTGCGCACGCCGGCGGTGTCGATGAGCACGCACGACTGGCGCACGCCGTCGGTTTCGATCTCGAAGGGCACGTCCACCGAATCGCGCGTGGTGCCGGGGATAGGGCTGACGATGACGCGCTCGGAGTTCGTCAGCGCGTTGATGATGGAGGATTTGCCGACGTTCGGCCGGCCGACGATGGCGAGCTTGAGGGCGTCGAAGGTCGAGGGTCGAACGTCGAGGGCTTCTCCGTCGCTCGACTCTCGACTCTCGACTGTCGGCTCGGGCAACAGCTTCACCGCCGCCTCGACCAGGGCCGGAACGCCTTCGCCGTGAATCGCGGTCACTGGAAACAGCTTGTCGAATCCCAACTCCGCGAACTGGGCGACGCCCGCTTCCGCCTTGGGATGATCCACCTTGTTCACCGCGACGAGCACCGGCTTGCCGCACACGCGGAGCCGGCTGGCGACTTCGAGGTCAAGGGGGACGATGCCTTCCCGCACGTTCACGACGAGGAGGATGACGTGCGCCGCGTCAATGGCGATTTGCGTCTGGTCGAGCGCCGCCTGAGCGATGACGTCGGCCGCCTTTTCGCGGCGCAGCAAGCCGATGCCGCCGGTGTCCACGAGCGTGAACGGCCGGCCGCGCCACTCGGCTTCCGCGCTCACGCGGTCGCGCGTGACACCCGGCTGGTCGTGCACAATGGCGATGCGGCGGCCGACGATGCGATTGAACAGCGCCGACTTGCCCGTGTTCGGCCTGCCGACGATGGCGATCAGAGCGGACATCCCCCGAGCATGCGGTGAAGCGGCGCTGGCGGGCAAAAGGAAAGTGGCCATGATTGCTTTCCCCCCTGCCATCTCTTATCACTACGCGGCAATGAACGGGCAGAACATCGTCACGATCCGGGAGCTGTCGAAGGTCTACCTTCAGGGGGAGATCAACGTCGTGGCGCTCAACAACGTCTCGCTCGATATCGCCGAGGGCGAGTTCCTCGCGCTCATGGGCCCGAGCGGCTCGGGCAAATCGACGCTGCTGCACATCATCGCCGGCATCGACCGGCCGACCCGCGGCTCGTGCCGGGTGCAGGGAATCGATCTTAGGCAGTTGAACGAATCGCAACTCGCCGACTGGCGAAACCAAAACGTCGGGTTCGTGTTCCAGACGTTCAATCTGATCCCGGTGCTCACCGCGTTTGAGAACGTCGAACTGCCGCTCCTGCTCACGCGGCTCAACTCGAAGCAACGCCGCCAGCAGGTGAACACCGCGCTCGAACTCGTCGGCCTGGCCGACCGCGCCAGGCACCTGCCCAAGCAGCTTTCCGGCGGCCAGGAACAGCGGGTGGCCATCGCCCGGGCGCTCGTCACCGATCCCAAGCTTATCGTCGCCGACGAGCCGACCGGCAACCTCGACTCCAACTCCGCCCAGGAGATTCTCAGCATCGTCCAGATGCTCAGTCGAAAGATCGGCAAGACCGTCATCGTGGTCACGCATGATCCGAAAGCGGCGGCGTTCGGGTCGCGGACGATTCATCTGGAGAAGGGCGAGCTGATGGAATGATGGAATTGCCGATTTTGGATTGCCAATTGCCGATTTCTCCGGGCCAATGGCAGCGGGCGTTCGGCCATTGGAAGTCCCAGTCGGCAATCCAAAATCGGTAATTCTCTCCGTGACCGTCAGCACATTCATCTTGAAAAACGCCCTGCGCAACAAGCGTCGCGCCACGCTCTCCATTATGAGCGTCGCGGTAAGTTTGTTCCTGCTGGTCACGCTTCAGGTCGCGCTGCGCGAGATGACGGTCCCGCCCGAAGAGGTGGCTTCCGCATTGCGCGTCATCGTCCGGAGCAAGGTCTCCATCGCGAATCAATTGCCGGCGCGGCAGCGGGCCGTCATCGAGCGGGTGCCCGGTGTCGAGGCGGTTTCGCCGATGACGTGGTTCGGC
>CAZZAQ010000729.1:0-3061 GCA_964652165.1 uncultured Bifidobacterium sp. | reverse complement strand
GTTCGCCAGATTGCGCTGGTAGGCCTGCGGCGAACCGGCAAAGTCGACCTGCACCGAATGGTCCACGACCAGGTCCACCGGCACGAGCGGTTCGATAGTTTTTGGGTTTTTTCCAAGTCGGGCGACCGTCGAGCGCATCGCCGCCAAATCCACCAGCAACGGCACGCCGGTGAAGTCCTGCAAGACGATCCGCGCGACGACGAACGGAATCTCGGCGGTGCGCGGGGCGGTGGGTTTCCAGTTTGCCAGTTCCCTTAAGTTCGTCTCGGTCACGTTCTTCCCATCACAATTGCGAAGGACGGATTCGAGCACGAGCCGGATCGAAATGGGCAGCGTCGAGATGGGGCCGACTCCGGCCTTTTCGAGGGCGGGCAGGGAGCAAAGCTTTCCCTGTTGGCCGTTGCCGAGGTCGAAGGATTGGAGGGAATCGAACGGATTGTGGCTCATAAAAGGCGTCGTTCGCCGCGGCGCAGCGATGCTTCCGCGGGAGCGCCGAAAATGGGGACAGGACGGATCGATGTCAAGTGGCCTGACAATTGTCTTGCGAATACAATTGCCACGGGCCTCGGCCTATGCTTACACTCCTAACAGTACAAATCGAACAAGTCCCTTGCCACGCCGCAGGCACGCCATTGGGCCGGTGTGTTCGATGAGTCGAAGTGGCTGGGGATTGGGAATCAAACAGGAAAGTTATGCATCGAATCTCTTACAAAGCACTCAACGTACTGGCCTTGTTGCTGGCGATGGCGTGCTTGGTTTCGAAGGCCAGGGCGGCGATTTCCGTCGGGCCGGACGGCGCCGGACCGCTGACCTTCGACACGGCGCCGACCGGAGGGGATTTCCTTAGCGCCTACTATGGAGGTGGAGGAAACGGCGCCACCTTCGCCACAGTCGCGCAGGTGGATGCGGCGATCGCCACGCTTGCTGCGTCGGTCCTCACTCCTGCCTTCGTGTTGGGCACTTCCGCCACGTTGCCGCCCAGCCCCTACGCGTATGCTTTCCGTCACAACACGTCAGGCTTTTTCTTGCAGTCCAGGCCGACGACGATGGGCGCCGCCGGCACTCCCACCTCTGCCGCCGTCATTTTGCTGGCGACGCTTCAGAACGATACGGGAGCTGACCAATCCGGCATCGTGGTGGGCTACGACATGGCGACGAACAATCCGGCGGCCGGCGAGTTGCCGGGGCATCGGGTTTATTTCAGTGTGACGGGCGAGGCCGGAAGCTGGCAGCCGATTCCGGAGTTGTCCGGCGTCGAGACGACCGGCCCGGTGAGCGCGGCACTGAACCTGGGTTCCTGGCCCAGCGGCAGCCAGATGTTCCTGTTATGGTTCGATGACAATGCGAATGGCGTCACGGACCCTGGCTACACGATCGACAACATGACCATCGCCGTCGGAACGGGGCCCAAAATGCCGGTGTCGATCACGCAACAGACCAACTTGACCGATCGTACCGTCATGGAAAGGCAACCTCTCACCTATTCGATCAGTGCCACGGGCAGCCCCATCCAGTACCGATGGTTTCACGACGGCGTGCCCATCGAAAACGCTACCAACTGCGTCAACGGCCACGACCGCGTCGTCACCGGCGCCCGCTCCGCCACCCTGCGCATCAACGGTGTCGAACCGCTCGACAGCGGCGATTATAGTTGCGAGGTTTCCAACCCCCTGAATTCCGAATCGAGCGCCGTGGTCACGCTGACGGTCACGCCGGACACAGACAAACCCACCATGCTCTACGCCTACCCCGGAGGGAACCCGGGCGAAATCATTGTGGTCTTCTCCGAGCCGTTGAACGACGCGTGCCTGGGCGTGGGCGGCGGAGGCGCGGTGTCCGACCCGTCCAATTGGACGGTGGAAGACATTGGCGGCAGCCCGCTTGGCGTCGCTGGCTTGACCAATGCCACGGATATTCGGGGACAAACGACCATCGGACTGACGACTTCGTTTCCCCATGATCCTGCCTTGCCGTTTCGAGTCACGATCCAGGTTCCATTCTTCGACACGGCGGTAGCCCAAAACGTGCTGACCGCGGGCACCTACCGGGTCGTGACTCCACTGCTTCCTATGGACCAGATCTGGAGTTATGACGATCAGGACATCGATCCCGGACCGAACTGGTTCGCCTCCGATCCAGCCGGCGCGTTCCCGATGGGAATCGGAACCTTCGACGCCAAGCGGGATGGCGGGGAATTTCACCCGAACGGATTGGATGACTGCCGTGCGACTACCCTGTACGAACTCGGCGCGGTCGGCACCTGCCTCGCCCTCCAATCGCAGGTCACCCTGACCAATCTGATCACCGCCTACTTCTGGACGACATTCAACTTCGCAGGGGATCCGGGCAACAGCGACTTGTTCCTCATCGGAATGGCCGACGATGGCGCCGTCGTCTACCTGAACGGCAGGGAAGTGCGACGCATCCGCATGCCCGCGGCGCCGGCCGAGATCACACACACAACGTTCGCCGCCGCGACGATTGGTGACGGGGAGCCGCGGGACCGCATCCTCCTTGCGCACCCTCCCGAATTGCAAGCCGGAGACAACCTGCTCGCTGTTTCGTTGCACCAGGCGAACCTGGTCAGTTCCGACCTGACGATGGGTTACCAGGTCTATGTGATCGAACCCACGTCGACCGTGCGCGTCAGTGTCACCATCTCCGGAGGCCATCCGGTCATCTCCTGGGCTCCGTCAGGCGGCCGGCTCGAGTTCAAGAACAACTTCACGGATCCGACCTGGACGCAGCTGAGCACCAACAATCCGTTCACGGACACCAGCGGACAGCCGCACAGGTTCTACCGCGTGTTCTTCCCGTAAGGCGGAAATGTCCACCGCCAGCGCCTCCGTCCTCGAACAGTTCAAGGCGCCCCTCCAACTTCGCCGCTTTCCGCTGCCCTCGCGTCCGGAGCCGGGCGCGGCGCTGGTGCGCATCGAGATGGCCGGCATCTGCGGCACGGACGTGCACTTGTGGAAAGGCGAACTGCCCATCGCACTGCCGGTCATCCTCGGACACGAAACTGTTGGCCGCATCGAGAAGTTGGGCGAAGGCGTCGAGACGG
>CAZZAQ010000728.1:0-3061 GCA_964652165.1 uncultured Bifidobacterium sp. | reverse complement strand
TTGGCTCCGGCTCGCGAGGACGCTCGCCCCACCGGCATTCACTGAGGGATTACTCCGCGCCCCTGTATCGGCCGGCGCTTGAATTTGCCCAGCGCCTTCCACGCTGAGGTTTCGAGGCTTGCCGACGCCTTCAGCGCCGGCTAGAAAATCCTCTGGCTGTGGCGGATAACCAGCCAGAACCGGCCGTCGGCCAAAACCGCATGACCTCGAATTTTCACGAAGTGACGACCGATATTTGCGCGTTCATTCGCGCGGCGGAGCCGTCGGAAGAACGATTCAATCAGCTTGCCCTCAGGCTCTCCTCGTATCAATTCCAGCACAATCTTGCCTGGCGCCGGCTCTGCGAGGCGCGCGACTGGACGCCGCGAAACGTGGACGACTGGCGGCAAATCCCGGCGGCGCCGGCCGCGGCCTTCAAAGAACTGGAACTCACCACGCTGCCGCCCGAGCAGCGTGCGGCAGTCTTCCATTCCAGCGGGACCGCCGCACAATCCCCAAGTCGTCATTTTCACAACCTCGAATCACTCGCGGTGTACGAAGCCTCGTTGCTGGCGTGGTTCGAGCCGCATCTCAAACTCAGCGACGGTTCCCTTCCGCGGCTTCTGTTCCTGACTCCTTCTCCTGCGCTGGCGCCTCGTTCATCTCTGGTCCACATGTTCGAGACGATTCGCCACGCGTATCCGGACGGTGACGGCCGGTTTTTTGGCGGTGTCGACGCGAATGGAAACTGGACGATGCGCCGGAGTGAATTGGAGCAGGCGCTGGGCGGCAGCCAGCCCGTCGCGCTGTTCGGCGCCGCCTTTCACTTCGTGCATCTGCTCGATTCTCCGGCCGCAGCCGCGCTTCACATCGAGCTACCGGCCGGCTCGCGCGTCCTGGAAACCGGCGGCTACAAAGGCCGCTCCCGGTCCATGAAGCAGGAGGAACTCCACGGCCTCATCGCCGGGCGGCTCGGAGTTGGCCGCGACCACATCGTCTGCGAATACGGCATGAGCGAACTGAGCTCGCAAGCCTACGACACGGGGATCGGCCAATCACGCAGCACTGAACACGCCCCGCGCTGCTTCCACTTCCCGCCTTGGACCCGGGTCCAAGTCGTCTCTCCCGAAACCGGGCGCGAAGTCGCCGAGGGCGAAACCGGACTCATTCGCGTTTACGACCTTGCGAACGTTGCGTCCGTGCTCGCCGTTCAGACCGGAGACCTTGCGATTCGCCGTGGGGACGGATTCGAGTTCGTCGGACGGGCGGCTGGCGCCGAGGCGCGGGGCTGTTCGTTGATGACCGCTTAAATCGCGCTCCTGTGCCCGATGAAATTGCCGAACTACTTCCTGGCCGACTTGCCACCTGAAGCATCGCTCTCACCCGCAATCGTCAGCGAAGCCTCCCGGACGCTCAAGCGCAACCGGGCTCAGTTCCTCGCCGGCCGCACTACGGAGAGCCTCATTGATTTTCTCGCGGGAATCGCCGCCGAGTGGCTCGACCCCGGCCATTCCTTTCGGCGGCTCGCTTTGGAAGAGGGCCCGTCTGCGCTGCGCTTCTCTCGAGCCACGCTGGAGCGCGGCCTCGGCGCATTTTTCACCGAACTGACCGCGGACAATCTTCGCGCCCTCGTGCTCCAGGAACTCGGCCACGCCCGACGACTCGACGGTTTCTGTTCGTCGGCCTCCGAACGCGACACCCGCCAGAGCGCGCTGGCCCTTGGACCCGACCTCCTCGTCCACATCGCGCCCGGCAATCTTCCGAGTCCTGCGCTGATGAGCATCGTGCTCGGCCTGCTCGTGCGCTCGGCTCAGTTCGTGAAGTGCGCCCGGGGTTCCTCACTGATTCCGCGCCTCTTCGCCCATTCGATTTACGAATCCGACCACAAACTCGGCGCCTGTCTGGAACTCGCCGAATGGCCCGGCGGCAGCGCGGACCTCGAAGCCGCTCTCTTCTCCGAAGCCGACTGTGTTACCGCCACCGGCAACGACGAGACGCTCGACTCCATCCGCCGCCGTCTGCCGTCGCGCACGCGCTTTCTCGGATACGGGCACCGCGTCAGCTTCGGTTACATTGCGCGCGAAGTTCTTTCCAGCGCGGGCGCCCGCCGTGCCGCCCGCGATGCGGCGGAGGACGTTGCCGCGTGGGACCAGCAAGGGTGCCTTTCTCCGCACGTGGTTTACGTCGAGGAACGCGGAGCGGTTGACCCCGCCCAGTTTGCCGCGATGCTCGCCGAGGAACTCGCTCGTCAGGAAGCCGAATTCCCGCGCGGCGAACTGCTCGTTCACGAATCCACCAACCTCACCCTCAAGCGCGATTTCTACCGCGTGCGCGCCTCCGCTTCGGCGGAAACTCAGCTCTGGTCCAGCGAAGGCTCGACCGCGTGGACCGTCGTTTACGAAGCCGATCCGCGCTTCCAGCTTTCCTGCCTGAATCGATTCGTCTTTGTGAAACGCGCCGCGGACCTCGACGACGTCCTTCGTCACGCCGAGCTGGTTCGCGGCCAGGTTTCGACTGTCGGTCTGGCCGCCGCGGGCGAGCGCGAGAGCGAGTTGGCGGCGCGACTTGCCCGCTGGGGTGTCACGCGCATCTGCCGCATCGGCCAGATGCAGCGTCCCCCGCTGGCGTGGCGTCACGACGGCAGGCCGGCGCTGGCCGAACTGGTGACGTGGAGTGGGTGGGAGCAGTGAGACGTGAAACGTGAAACGTGATGCGTGAAACGTAAAACGTGAAACGTGAAACGTAAGAGCAGAAGAATCGTCGGACGTGTTGGGAAGCCCGACAGTTTTTACGTTTTACGTTTTACGTTTTACGCTCTACTCACCCCTGTGAATCCGTACGAACAATTCGTCTCCGCCCTCGCCAAAACCCACCGCGACGCCCGCGGCCTGCCGCTCGGCGGGTTTCCGATGCCTGCGCACCCGCGGCCTGCCTCTGACGCTCCGCGCGCGCTCATTTTCTCGCCGCACCCGGATGACGAAGTCATCATCGGCGCGCTGCCCTTGCGGCTGATGCGCGAACTCCGATGGAACGTGATCAACGTCGCCGTGACCCAAGGCAGCAACAAAGCCCGCCGTGCCGA
>CAZZAQ010000727.1:2722-3069 GCA_964652165.1 uncultured Bifidobacterium sp. | reverse complement strand
GCGGTCGGCGAACGCCAGCTTCATCGCCTCGGCGACGATGTGGACGAACTCCGGCGACTCCGGCCCGAGCTTCTTGAGGTCGAAGTGCTCCAGAACGTTCAGGATTTGCCCGACGTGGACCCCTCCCGAACTCGGCGGCGGGAACCCGACGACCTCGCAGCCGCGGTAGGTGGTGCGAACCGGCTCGCGAAGCTTGAATTGGTAGCTTTTGAAATCCGCGGCCGTCACAAGCCCGCTGTTGGCTTTCATCCATGCCGTGGCGGCCGACGCGAAAGAGCCTTCGTAGAACCAGGCCGCGCCCTCGGACGCGATGGATTTGTAGCTCTGCGCCAGATCAGGTTGGACGA
>CAZZAQ010000727.1:2120-2712 GCA_964652165.1 uncultured Bifidobacterium sp. | reverse complement strand
GCCGTTTCGCGAGAGTGCGGGTCACCTGGAATCCGTTTGCCGCGAGCTGCGCCGCAGCCTCCAGGTGTCGCGCCAGTGGAATGCGCCCGTGGGTCCGGCTCGCGTAGTCGTATGCAGCGAGCGCCCCCGGCACGGCAATGGCCAGCGCCCCGAACTGGCTGAGCCGCGGATCCGCCTTGCCCTCGCGCACGAACATGTCGGCGGTCGCCGCCGCGGGCGCCTGCTCGCGGCCATCAATGGCCATGAACGATCCGTCCGGCGTACGAAGCAGGAGGAAACATCCGCCACCCAACCCGGAGTTGTGCGAATCGACCACGCCCAACGTCAGCGCGGCAGCCACGGTCGCGTCGACCGCGTTGCCGCCGCTGCGCATCGCCTCGAGGGCCGCCTCCGTCGCCAGCGGATGCACCGTGGCGACCGCGCCGTGCGAAGCCGGTGCGGAGTGAGCCGCGGGGGAAATCAGCAGAAGGAGACACAGGCGCCAATTCATGCGGCGCAGAATAGCCGAAGGGACCGCCGGATAGTAGGACAGGCTTCCAGCCTGTCGCCGGGGCTTCCAGCCCCAGATCCTTCCTCGGGCAGGATGCCCGGG
>CAZZAQ010000727.1:0-2110 GCA_964652165.1 uncultured Bifidobacterium sp. | reverse complement strand
ACGAGGTGGCCCGGCTGTTCAGGGCAGCCGAAGGGCGGCCGGTCCGGGACAGGCCGCCCAGCCTGTCCTACTACCTCGCCGTCAAGGCAACAAGAACGGCTTCACCGGTTCCTTTGGCCAGAGGATCTTGTAGTCGTCCTCATCCACGTGCCGGTAGGCGGCCGTCACCTGGTCAATAAGGCGTTGCTCAGCCAGCAACGGCTTCAACCGGTCGAACGTCCGGGCCGGACTGCCCGTGGTGATGAAAATGTGAAAGGCCGCGTCACCGGCCTCGTGACCGTCCACTTCCGCGGAGTCCTCGAGCCGCTCCACAAAATCGTCCTCAAGCAATGCGAGACGCTCGTGTTGCTCCTCGGAAGCGGCGTCAAACTGAAGGACAAGCTGGTAATCCATCGGCATCTGCCTGCTTTCTTTTGGTTCGGTTGTTCGGCACGTTTCGCGCGCACCCGCGCTGGACCGGATTCGCCGGATGCGTTTTGGCCGCTTCGGGCAACGGCGGACCGACCGCATTCGGCCCGCGGCTTTCGTGCGCAGCCAAGATCTATTTTTATATCGTCCGATCCACGCAACAGTTGAAGGGCTGCACGCGCAATTCCTTCCCACCGGGCTCCGCGCCGCATTTCTGGGGCTGATGCGTCCGGAGGCACCGGCCAATCGAAGCAGGGCCCCGTTGCCGCGCGGCGCCAATGTCGCACCCTCTGCACAGACTGCAAGGCAGTCCGCAACAGATGCCAACGCATCGCCGTGCTCCTGCGTGCAGAAGCAGGCAGGGCTGTTGACAAAGTCGTAGCGCAGGCTGCCAAGCCTGCTGTATCGCGGGTTGCCAACCCGCGAGTGCACAAACCGGATGGGCCGTTCATTGGCAGGCAGGCACTTCGCCGACTGGCAGTCGGCGAAACAGCAGACAGGCTGTCTGCGCTACGAATCGAGCGAGGGTGCGCCGGAGTAGCGCAAGCTGCCAGCCCTTGGGAGCCGTGCCGCATTGCCCGACTTTGTCAATCGCCCTGCGCAAGCAGCGTGGCGCGGCAGCGCCGGCTTGCCTTTCGGCGGAGGACGAATTCATACTGATTTCGCAATACGTATCCTCGACCACGCTTGACGCGGACGGCCTGCAGACCTAGCGTCTGCCGCAATCGGGGAGCCGACCGGCTTCTGACCCGAAGTCAGAAGCGCGAGGCTGAGAGGGCGCGCGCGGGAGCGCCGCCGACCCGTTGAACCTGCTCCGGGTAATGCCGGCGAAGGGAGCCGCGAGCTTCCTCCTCCATTTCCCCGGGCCGCAAACGGCGCAAGATGCGCAAAACATTCGCAGCCACGCAAGGACGCCGCGAGCGTCCCTCAACCATCAACTCTCAACTCTCAACCCATTTATGATCCCCACTCCGGACTCCATCCAACCCCACAGCGGCGACGTGCTGCCGAACAGCCATCGCGTGTATCTGCCGGGCCTGCTGCATCTCGAGGTCCGCGTGCCGATGCGGGAGATCTCGCTCTCGCCCACCAGGACCTTCAACGGCAGCCTGGAAGTGAACGAGCCGGTGCGCGTTTATGATTGCTCCGGTTCCTGGGGCGATCCCGAATTCAAAGGCTCGGTGGACGACGGCCTCCCGCCGCTGCGCCGGGACTGGATTCTCAAGCGCGGCAACGTGCAGGAATACGACGGCCGCGAAGTGATCCCACAGGACAACGGCTATCTTTCCGGCAAGCACGCCGAATACGCCAGTCAGGCGGAGAAAAATCGGCTCGTCGAATTTCCCGGACTCAATGCCCGCCGCCGCCGCCCGCTGCGCGCCAGCCAGGGCCATCCCGTCACTCAACTCTGGTATGCGCGGCAAGGAATCATCACGCCCGAGATGGAATTCATCGCCATCCGCGAACAAATGTCGAATGACGAATGCCGGATGACGAAAAGCGATTTGTCGCGCGACATCAACCGAAATGATCTTCACAAACAACACGCCGGCAGCGCACAACTTTCGTCATTCGACATTCGTCATTCGTCATTCATCCCCTCCGTCTTTCGCCGCTTCCCCCAACGCATCCCCACCGAAATCACACCGGAGTTTGTCAGGAACGAGGTGGCGGCGGGCCGCGCCATCATCCCGGCCAACGT
>CAZZAQ010000726.1:2281-3070 GCA_964652165.1 uncultured Bifidobacterium sp. | reverse complement strand
CATTGCCCACCGCGGCGCTTCGCACGATGCGCCCGAGAACACACTGGCGTCCGTCCGCCTCGGCTGGGCGCAGGGCGCGGACGCGGTGGAGGTGGACGTGCGCCAATCCCGGGACGGCCATATCGTGGTCATCCACGACGCCCATACGCGCCGAACCGCGGGCGTGAAGCGGCGCGTGCGCGCGCAGGCGCTCGACGAGTTGCGCGCGCTCGATGTCGGGCGCTGGAAACACCCGCGCTACGCCGGGGAAAAGGTTCCGACGCTCGCGGAAGTCATCGAGACCGTTCCCTTCGGCAAGCGTTTGTTCGTCGAAATCAAATGCGGCCCCGAATGCCTGCCGCAGTTCGTCGACACGGTGAAGCGTTCCGGGAAGACCCCTTCGCAAGTCGTCCCCATCGGGTTCGACCTGACGACGATGAAGCTGGTGAAATGGGCGCTGCCCGATTGGGAGGTGGCCTGGGTCCAGGCCTTCCGCCGGAACTGGCGCGGCGGCTGGACGCCCACCGCCGAGAAACTGATCGCCCACGCGAAGGAGGCCGGACTCGACGCGCTTGACCTCGGTGGGCGTGGCCCGGTGAACCAGATATTCGCAGCCAAGGTTCACGCCGCGGGTCTCAATCTTTACATCTGGACGGTCGACTCTCCGGCGAAAGCCTCGCGCCTGGCAGCCGCAGGCGTGGATGGAACCACGACCAACCGCCCTTGTTGGCTGAGGGAGAAGTTGGTCCGGCCGTAGCCACGGTCGTTTGGCGGGCACAACCGGGCGCACGCACCGTAGTGGGCCAGCCG
>CAZZAQ010000726.1:0-2271 GCA_964652165.1 uncultured Bifidobacterium sp. | reverse complement strand
GCTTGCAGAGTTCACCGGGCGGAGTCGCCCGGTGGACTCAGGCAGGCGCGGTCGCCTGCCCCACTACGACAACCCGGCATCCGCTTTACGGCGACGGCTACGGTCTGGTTTCGCCCAGTTCGAGCAAGCGATCGAATTGCCCGGCAGTCATCGGCGAAACGGAGAGCCGTGAATTCTTCACCAGTGGCATCGAGGCCAGGACGCGGTCGCCCTTTATCGTACCCAGACCGACCGGTTTGTTGAGCGGCTTCACGGGGGCGAGATCGATGCACGACCAATCGCCTTCATCGGCGGTCGGGTCGGCGTAAGCCTCGCGCTCCACGCGCGCAAGGCCCACCACCTGCTTTTCGCTCCCGCTGTGGTAGTAGCCGACCAGGTCGCCCTTCTTCATAGCGCGAAGATTGTTTCGGGCCTGGAAGTTTCGGACGCCGGTCCATGCGGCGCGACCGTCTGCAACGAACGTCTTCCAGGAGTATGATTCGGGTTCTTGTTTCACGATCCAGTAATTGCGCGGCATCGGACGATATTAGGCTGCCGCCGCCGCGTGTGTAAACCTCAGTATCCTTTTGGCGTAGCTGCGACCGTGAGGTCGCGGGTTCAATTTTCAGGCAGGAACGAACTAAACAGCGGTGCCCAACTTTCAGCGTCGCCGTCCCGCGACCTCACGGTCGCAGCGACACTGGCGCGCGGCTCACTTCCGCTTTGCGCCGGCCCGCCCGCCGGTCTAGCCTCGCCCCGCATGAGCATCGCGACGCGCACGGGCGACGACGGCACGACGGGGCTGATGTACAACCGGCGTGTCTCGAAGTGCCATCCGCGCGTCGAGGCTTATGGCAGCGTGGACGAACTGAACGCGGCGCTGGGCCTCGCTCGGGCCGCGAACGGGCATGAGTTCGTCCACCGGCACCTGCTCGTGACGCAGGAGGATTTGGTCATCCTGATGGGTGAACTGGCAACACTCCCGGAAGATCGCGAGCGTTACGTGAAGGACGGCTTCAAGCTCGTCACCGCGGAGCTGACGGCGAAACTCGACGCTCTGGTCACGCAGATCGAAGCGCAGAATGTTTCGTTCAAAGGTTGGGCGACGCCGGGCGGGACCGCCGCATCCGCCGCGCTCGATGTGGCGCGGACCACCTGCCGCCGCGCGGAGCGCCGCGTGTGCGCACTGCGCGAGGCGGGTCAATTAGGCAACGAGGAGATCGGCGTTTACCTTAATCGCTTGTCGGATGCGCTCTGGCTGCTGGCGCGGTGGGTCGAGACCCAGGCCGCGGGGAAGGCCGCCGCGCCAAGCCAATTCGCCTGAGCCTGTTAGCCTGGATATTTCACACCTTTTTCGCGGCGGCGGGCTCCTCTCATTAACACCCCGCTTCAGCGGGGTGTTCGGGTAGCGCGAGACCAGAAACCGTTTCAACGGTTTCTCACACCCTGCCGAAACCGTTGAACCCGGATATTTCACAAGTCGCATGAATCACCCACATTCTGTAGCCGCCGACGTGAGGAGGCGGACTCGTTCCCCCGTTTGGTCCATCCGCCTCCTCACGTCGGCGGCTACGTCGGGTGTGAAATATCCGGGTGAAACGGTTTTGATGACCTCCGACGCGCAGACACCCCGCTGTAGCGGGGTGTTAATGAGACCGGCGCTTCTTCGCAGGAAACGTCTTTGAAATATGCTGGTTAGCGTCCTCAGGTTGGCAGGCGCGGGGATACCTTCCCAATCACGTCACATCGGGACGAGCTTGAAGACCTTGCCGCTCTTGCCGCGGAGCGCGTTGCTGCCGTTGGTCATCAGGTAGAGCTCGCCGTCGGCGTCTTCGCCCATCGCGACGATGTAGGCGCCGAGCTTCGCCGGCTCGACGAGCGGCAAATACTCCAGCGACCACTTGCCGGTTCTTCCATCAGCCGGCCGCGACGCGACGAGCAGCACCCCGTCGGCGATAGCCCAATTGCGCGACCAGTCGGCGAACACGTAGCGGGCTTGCAACGAGGGGATGGCCTTGCCGCGATAAACGTAGCCGCCGGTGACGGAAATGCCCTGCGGCTCGGTCGCGCTCGGCGGTTTGTTGCGCGGCGGATGACGGTATTCGAGCACGGGATCGACGAACGGCCGGCCGGCGGCATCGGCGGTCGGGGCGTTGGTCGGCGAGCGGTCCGCGCTCTTCGGATCGAAACCGTGGAAGCCCTCGCGCACGCGCCAGCCGTAATTGCCGCCTTTGGCCACAATGTTCAATTCCTCGTAAAGGTTTTGTCCGACGTCGGCGGCGAACAGTTCCC
>CAZZAQ010000725.1:0-3074 GCA_964652165.1 uncultured Bifidobacterium sp. | reverse complement strand
GGCGTGCGCAAGGGCGAAGTGGCTGCTCCCGCCGCCGCCGCCGAGGACGTGCGCAACGCCATCGTCGAAGCTGAACAAATGGCGGACGTGGAGATCCGCAGCGTGTACCTGGGCGTGACCGGCGCGCACGTGCGCGGCTTCACCAATCACGGCGTGCATCCGGTCGCGTCCGCGGATCGTGAGATCTCGAGCGACGACGTCCACGACGTCATCCGCAACGCCAAGGCGATCAACTTGCCGGCCGAGAACTACGTCGTCCATGCCATCCGGCAGCACTTCCGCGTCGAGGGGCAGGATCGCATCCTCGATCCGATCGGCATGTTCGGCGCGCGCGTCGAGGTTGACGTGCACGTGATTCACGGAAATTTCAACCGGCTCCAGAATCCGATCCGCGTGGTCAAGGGACTGCAACTGGAGGTGGAATCGATCGTCTTCAACGGCCTGGCTTCGGCGCTGGCCCTGCTGTCCAGCGAGCAGAAGGAATTGGGCGCGCTGGTCCTCGACCTGGGCGGTGGCACGACGGAGTTCGTCGTTTACAGCGGCGGCATCGTCAAGCACGCCGGCGTGCTGGCGGTCGGCGGCGACCATGTCTCGAACGACCTGGCCTACGGCCTGAAGGTGTCGCTCGGCCGCGCGGAACAACTCAAGGTGGAGCACGGCGCCGCGAGGGTGACGGAGGCCGACAAGGGATCGACGCTCTCGCACCAGGATGAGCACGGGCTGCCGCTCAAGACGGTGAACCTCGAACACCTGCGGCGCATCATGGGATTGCGGCTGGAGGAAACCTTCGAAGTGATCGAGTCGCAACTCGCGCAGGCCGGCTTGCTGGACTATTTGCGGGCGGGCGTTGTGTTGTGCGGTGGCGGCGCCCGCGTGCCCGGAATCCAGCAGCTTGCGGAGGACGTGTTCCAACTGCCGACGCAACTCGGGAAAACCAATTCGGTCAGCGGGCTGAAGTCGGCGCTGGATCAGCCGGAGTTCGCGACGGCGATCGGGCTGGCGAAGTACGGCTCGTTCCAGCAGAAGCGGCGGACGGGACGCGGCTTTTTCACACGAGCCGTGCGGGAAACGTTCGGCGGACTGCTGAGCCGCTGAGCGGCCAACGTAGGGCAGGCGTCTCGCCTGCCCTGGCCGCGCAGCGGCCTGAAGTTTGGACATCTTGGGCCGTCGCTTCCCATCTCCCGGAGGGAGATTTGAGAATAGCCCGGCAGTTCACTGACGGGTGGAGATTCCCCTTTGCAATAAGTCCCGAAGGGACGGCCGAATCCCTCGGATACCTTACGTTTGTGGGACTGATTGAGCCGTCCCTTCGGGACGAGACGTTTCTCTTTCACAATCCCACCCTTAAAAGGGTGGGCTATTTTCAAATCTCCCTTCGGGAGATGGCAGACGAATCCTCTGCCCTGACTGCCCAATAGAGGGCTGAAAAATGTTCAAACTCCAGCGCGCGGACAAGGCTGTCCGCGCTCCCATCCACATGACGACTCTCATTGAAACAGTAGCGCCGGCTGAAGTGCCCAGGAAACCCGGGTGCGACATCAAGGTCCTCGGCGTAGGCGGCGCGGGGGGCAACGCCGTGAGCCATCTGGCGGCGCAGGAGTTTCCCGGCGTGGCGTTCGCGGTGTTGCACACGGATGCCATGGCGCTCCGCCAGTTCAACGTGGGCACAAAACTCAGCCTCGGCTCGCGCAAGATTCGCGGGCTGGGCGCGGGTGGCGATCCGGCGCGCGGCCGCGCCGCGGCGGAGGAGGATGAAGGGGCCATCCGTGCGCTCGTCGCCGACGCGAACATCGTCTTCATCATCGCCGGACTGGGCGGCGGCACGGGCACGGGCGCCAGTCCCGTCGTGGCGCGAATCGCCAAGGAATGCGGGGCGTTGGTGCTGGCGATTGTCATCGTGCCGTTCGAGGTCGAAGGCGGCAAGCGAATGCGCCAGGCGCAACTGGGCTTGCAGGAACTCAAGAGCGCGGCCGACGGCGTCATCGTCCTTCCCAATCAGCGCATGTTCAAACTTGTGGACGAGAAGACGCCGCTGGTCGAGGCGCTGCAACTCACCAACGGCCTGATTGCGCAGGGAGTGCGCGGCATCTGGCGGCTTCTTTCGCGGCCGGGATTGATCCACGTGAACTTCGCCGACCTGTGCGCGGTCACGCAGGGCCGGCACGCGGAGAGCGCGCTGGCCACGGCCGAAGCCCGCGGAGAGAACCGCGCGCGCGAAGTGATAGAAAAGCTCATGAAACATCCGTTGATCGACGGCGGCGCGGCGCTGGCCGACGCCAGCGGCGTGCTGGTCTGCATCGGCGGCGGCCCCGGGCTTTCCCTGGCTGAAGTGAATCGCGTGATGGACCAGATTAGCCGCCACTGCGAAGGGGCGAACATCATCCTGGGCGCGGCGATAGATGAGGAGTTGGGTGACGGATTGAGCGTGACGTTGCTCGCGGCCAAATCCAACGGCAAAGCGGGACTCCCGGCCGCGCCGGCCGAGCCGCAGACGGTTATGGCGTCCCACGGAGTCGAATCGACGTTCATGGCGAGCCCCGCCGCTGGGATGATTTCCGAACGTCCGGCGGAAGCTGCTCCCGCGGCGACACTGGCGACCCGCGGTGGCCGCGGACGAAAGGGTCGATCCAGCTCCAACCAGGGGCAGCTCGCCCTGGAGATGGTTTCGAAGGGCCGATTCAAGGAGATCGAACCGACGATCCATCAGGGGCAGGACCTGGATCTGCCGACCTACATCCGCCGCGGTGTGGCGCTGAATTGACAAGAATTTTTCCCACCAAGGAGAGTGGAACTAAAAAAACCTAGCTCGCGGGGCGCGAGCGACGACCCTGCATCGTTGTAACGCTGTGTTGCACGGTCGTCGTTTGACAAAGATGCCTCCCCCGGCAACCGCCCCCTACTGCCATCGGGCATCCGCCCCGCGAGCACTCCTCCCTGCCGCGCCGCTCTGACGGCACGGTGTCGTCAACTTCCCCTGTTACCCCCTGCCACGGCCAGCGGTGCGCCCGGCGATTTCTTCGTATCCGTTTAGCGTAGCTGCGACCGTGAGGTCGCGGGGCGGGGACATTGGGCGT
>CAZZAQ010000724.1:0-3074 GCA_964652165.1 uncultured Bifidobacterium sp. | reverse complement strand
GCCCGCTCTGCGCGGGCGGGGCCATCGCAGCGCGATGGCCCTACCAGTCATGGCAATGTCCGGATGCGCCCACCGCAGCGGCGCATCGCGGGCGTGATTGACGCCCCAAGGCGCGCGCGCCAATCATCCGCCCTCATGAATTCACTGCTGGCTCGCCCGCTATTCCTTTTCTTTGCGGCGTTCGCGTTTTGCGCGGGCGCCGCCCAAGTGACGTTGCGCCCGCCCGTCCGGCCGGAACCCGCGGCCCGCGCGACCGCGGCGGCTTCGAAGCAGGCCTTCCTCCGTCTTGCCCCCTTGCTCGGCCACGTCTCGTCGACAAACGCGTTGATTTGGGCGCACGCTTCGGCGGCGGCGCGGCTCTCGATCCGCGTCGGCGCCCAGGAGGATCTCTCGGATGCCAAGGTGCTCAGAGGACCGGTGCTCGACGCGGACAACGGATTCATGGGGCACGTCGTGCTCTGCGGTTTGGCGCCCGAAACGCGCTACTTCTATGGCGTATTGCTCGATGGCAAGCCGGCGACGCTGCGGCCGTATCCGTCGTTCGTCACCGCGCCGCCCGAGGGGACGAGCGGCCGGGTGCGGTTCGCGTTCACGAGTTGCGTCGGCTTCCACGGTTACGACGCCAGCCCCGGTTACGCGGACCTGGCAAGGACCAACGTCGATTTCCTGCTCATGCTTGGGGACAACGTTTACTCGAATACGAACGACCCGGCGGTGCAACGGCGATTCTTCTTCGACCAGCGCGACTCCGCCGGCTGGCGCGGCCTGAGCCCTGGCACGCCCATTTACGCCATCTGGGACGACCACGATTACGGCCCGGACAACAGCGACGGGCGGATGAAGGGGAAGGAGAAGTCGCTGAAAACGTTCACGGAACTCTGGGCGAACCCGGCTTACGGCGAGCCGGACAATCCGGGCGTCTATTTCAAATTCACTCGCCGCGACGTTGACCTGTTCATGCTGGACGGCCGTTACCACCGCGACCCAAACAAGGCGACCAACCTGACGCACAAGACCATGCTCGGCGCCAAACAGCTCGACTGGTTCAAGCGAGAGCTGGCCGCATCGAAGGCGAAGGTGAAGGTGCTCGTCTGCGGCGGCGAGTGGCAGATCCACGGCACGGACGATTCATGGAAGAGTTTCAAGAAGGAGCGTGACGAGATTTTCAAATTCATTCAGGACGAGGGCATCGAGGGCGTGTTGCTGCTTTCGGGCGACCGGCATTTCACCGGCGCGTACCAGGTCGAGGGGAAATGGATCGAAGTCACCGTTGGGCCGCTCGGCAGCTCGCCGATTGTGACGAAGAACGCTCCCGAGATGTTCCTCAATTTCAGCGAGACCAAAGGGCACTTCTACTGCGTTTACGACCTCGACACCGCCGCAGCGCCGCCGCAGGTGACGCTGGAGGTCTACCGTGTGGGCGACGGGCTGGTCTTGCGCCGGCCGTTTTCGTGGGACGAAGTGAACGGCGTGACGAAGATCAAGCCGCTCCCGCCGCCGCCGTCCAAGCCGGAGCCCAAACCAGAAGGGAAGCCGAACACAGCGAAATGACCGGTAGTGTCCTAATTTGGCTATTTGCTCCCCTTACCGGCGCCCTTCTTCGGTGCATGCGGCACGCCCAGCTTCATCGTAAGCTGGTTTGGAACCGGTTGAATAATTTGGCACGGCATCGGGTACTTGCCGTTGAGGTCCAAGAAGTCGCGGTCGTACGAATGGATTGCGTCCAGTTTGTCGTGGCCCGAGAAGACAACGGCGAAAGCAAGGTGAACTGCATCCTTCGGAAACAAACCGGGGTACTTCCAAATTAAATCACGCGCCAGTTCAGTGACTTTGCGGGTTGCATCTACAAACAAGAAGTAATCCTTTTCAAAGAACTCCGTGATCTTCTTTTGTTGGTCAATCTTGATGGGGAGGCAGCCCTTCAACTTGATGACTTCGACCTCTGTAAAGGAACTTGTGACGATGTACACGTTACCCGATTCAGCTTCCTCCAAAATCTGCTCCACGTTGTCGCATCTGCCCTTTTCTCCTGAAAAAAACGCAATGAAGACGCTGGAATCCCAGTAGAAAACCTGTGTGGAGCTTTTGTGCTTCTTCTTCATTTGAGAATCCCCTTCATCTCGCTAACGCTGGGCAGTTCGCTGTTAGGTCGGAACACATAGATTCCCTCGACCTTGATGCTTACAGGATCGCCCAAGCGGTCATACTGGACCATGCCGCTTACGCGCACCCGTCTTCGGAAATTCGCCAAGGCTTGCTCCAAAAGTGATTCGTCGATGAAACAATCGGTACGCCTGTCTGCAATCGAATCGTAGACCACAAAGCGGAATCCCCCTCGTTCGGTGATGGTCTGCATCTTTCCCTCAATCGAGCCGTAGCTCTGCCGCTGACCACCGATTAAGGCATCCACGGATGCAACGCTGCGGGCTGTCACCTTGGCGCTGGCGCTGCCGTTTCGGACGTTGATTGAAGTGATGTCTTCACCCCTGAGACCGCGAACAATAGCGAGCCGCTTGACAGCGTTTGCCGCGTCGCGATTGAAGTGCGGCGGAAGTTCGTCGGCCCCATGTTCGATGGCATTGATGCCAAATGGAACGGCTTTGAGAATCTCCAGCGCCTCGGCTTCGACTTCGCGCTCGTAATTGGGAATAGCGATAACCATCGCGCTGCCCTCCTTCACAGCCGCAGTCCAGCGTATCTGATGGTCTTCGGTAAGAGTCTCCCGCGTTACTTCCTGGATCAGGTCGATAAACGCGCTGACAGCGCGCTCGAACTTCTCCAGTGGAATTTCTCCCCGCAGTTGCAGGGTGAGGTTGTGAGTATGCGAATTTGACATGTCCGGTGGTTCGTTTGGAGTTAAGCCGCGCTGGCGCGGCAAAGCAAGGTTTCCCTCATCCAGGTTGAGAGACGAGCGCCATTCCCGGCAGCGGCCTTTTCCAGTGTTTCTCTTTCAGTCGGCAACAAACGGAAGATCGTGATTTCCGTCCGCGCCTTTCCTCGCGGAAACTTGTGTCGCCCTGAGTTCTTCCGTCGCCCGCCGTGCCCAATCTTTTCTGTTTGACTTTTCATTTTGA
>CAZZAQ010000723.1:0-3082 GCA_964652165.1 uncultured Bifidobacterium sp. | reverse complement strand
ACCCCGCTGAAGCGGGGTGTTAATGAGAGGGGTTTACCGCGGCGAGAAACGGGTAAGATATCCGGGCCAAAGCCGCTCGATTCCTATTTCTTCTTTCCGTCGTGCTTGAACACCACCGCGCCCAGCGGTGGCAGCGCCAGCGACGCCGAAAACGGATGTCCGTGCGAGCGCCATGGCTCGGCGTGGACGCCTCCCAGGTTGCCGTGATTGGCACCGCCGTATGCCGCCGCGTCGCTATTCAACACTTCGCGCCAGAAGCCGCCTGCCGGCAGTCCGAGACGGTAGCCCGTGCGCAGCACGGGCGTGAGGTTCAGCGCCACCAGAAGGCGGCTGCGCAGGTCCGCGCTCTGTCGCACGAATGACAGCACGCTGTTCTCAGTGTCTGAGCAATCAATCCAAAAGAAGCCTTCCATGTCGTAATCCCGTTCCCACAACGCCGGCTCGGCCCGGTAAAGCTGGTTCAGGTCCGCCACGAACCGCTGCACCCCGCGGTGTAACGGTCCTTCCTCCAGCAACGGCCAGTCCAGTTCGCCGTTGGCGTTCCACTCGTGGCTTTGGCCGAATTCGCCGCCCATGAAGAGCAGCTTCTTGCCGGGGAACGTCCACTGGTAGGCCAGCAGCGTGCGCAGGTTCGCGAACCCCTCCCAGTCGTCCCCCGGCATCCGGCGGCGCAGCGATCCTTTGCCGTGCACGACCTCGTCGTGCGACAGGGGCAGCACGAAATTCTCGTGATGATGATAGAGCATGGCGAACGTGAGATCGTTCTGATGGAACTTCCGATAAACCGGGTCGCGCTTGAAGTAGCCCAGCGTGTCGTGCATCCAGCCCATGTTCCACTTGAAGGTGAAGCCCAGTCCGCCGAGATACGGCGGACGCGTCACTTGCGCCCACGCCGTGCTTTCCTCGGCGATGGTGATGACGCCCGGATGCTCCGTGTGCACGAGATGATTGAAGTGCCGCAGAAACTCGACCGCCTCCAGGTTCTCCCGCCCTCCGAACTGGTTGGGCACCCATTGGCCCTCCTGGCGCGAATAATCCAGGTAGAGCATCGACGCCACCGCGTCCACCCGCAGCCCGTCGATGTGGAAACGCTCGCACCAGAAGAGCGCGTTGGCCGCCAGGAAATTCCGCACCTCGTGCCGGCCGAAATTGAAGATGAGCGTGCCCCAGTCCTGGTGCGCGCCCTTGCGCGGGTCTTCGTGCTCGTAAAGGCAGGTGCCGTCAAACTGCGCCAGCGCCCAGTCATCCCTCGGGAAATGCGCGGGCACCCAGTCCACCAGCACCCCGATGCCGCCTTCGTGCAGCGCGTTGACAAGGAACTGAAAATCTTCCGGCGTTCCGTAACGGCCCGTCGTGCCGAAAAATCCCGTCACTTGGTACCCCCAGGAGGGATAAAACGCGTGCTCGGCCACCGGCAGAAACTCCACGTGCGTGAAGCCCAAGCGCCGCACGTACTCCACCAGCGGCCCGGCCAACTCGCGGTAGCTGAGCGACTCGTAACTGTTCTTCTTCCGCCACGATCCGAGGTGCACCTCGTAAATGCTCATCGGCGAGCGCAATGCGTTTCGCTTGGCGCGTTGCTGCATCCACTGCGCGTCGCTCCATTGGAACTTGCGGTTGTTCCACACGATGGATGCCGTCTTCGGCGCCGGCTCGAAGAAGAAGCCGAACGGATCCGTCTTCAGCGTCACATCCCCCTGTGCCTTCTGAATTTCGTACTTGTAGAGCGCCCCCTCGCCCACACCTGGCACGAACAGTTCCCAGACGCCCGAGGCGCCCAGCAGCCGCATCGGATGATACCGCCCGTCCCACCCGTTGAACTCTCCGACCACGCTCACGCGCCGGGCGTTGGGCGCCCAGACGGCGAAGCTCGTCCCCGCCACGCCGTCGATCTCGCGCAGTTGCGCCCCCAGCTTGTCGTAAATGCGCCGGTCGTTCCCCTCGCCGAACAGGTGCAGGTCCACTTCCCCCAGCGTCGGCAGGAACGAATAGCCATCGCGCAACCGCCGCCGTTGGCCCTGGTAATCCGTGATCACCAACTCGTAGGCGTAGACCTTGTTCGCGGCGGTCGTGGCGCCCTCGAAGAGCCCCGAAGGATGAATCCGCTCCAGTGGGAACGCCGCCTTTTTCCGCTCCACAGTAGGCACGACTTCCACGCTCGCCGCGTTGGGCAGAAACGCGCGCACCACCACTCCGCTGCCGTCGCCCAGCGGATGCATGCCGAGCAACTCGTGCGGGTGCCGGTGCTGGACGTTGAGGAGGCTGTCCCGTTCCGCCTGTGTGAGAATCATTGCGGCGCCATCGTGGCAGGGCGGGGGACGAAGGTCAAACCGCGGCGAAGGCGCAGGATTGAACAGAAGGACGCAAAGAGCGCGAAGACTTCCGATGCGCCGTCTCTTTGCTGCCTTTGCGTCCTTCTGTTCAAAATCCCTTTGTTGAATTTCTTCCAACAGGCAAAAAACGGAAGAACACTTCTGCTTAAGGAGCATCCGCGCCCGGAAGGATGAGGCGGTGAACCCCGTCCACCAGCTTGATCTCGTGAAAGTTAATTAGCAGGCCCAGGGGAGCGTTCAACAGCTTCATGTAGCTCAACAGTTGGGCTTTGTGGATGGGCAGCACCGTTTCCACGGCTTTGAGTTCCACGATCAGGCAATCATCCACGTACACGTCCAGTTTCAACGGCTCATCAAAGACATAGCCCTTGTAGTCGATGGGGACGACCACCTGTTGGCGAGCGGGGATGCTTTGCAGAAACAACTCCCGCATCAGGCACTTCTCATAAATCGACTCGATGAGACCCGCTCCTTTTTCCCGGTGCACTTCAATGGCGGCGCCGATGACCTTGCGGCTCCAGTCGTTGGCCCGCTGGTATTTGGGATGCATGACCGCCGTTTAACAGAAGGGCGCGAACAACGCAATGCGTTCAGGATTGCACAGAAGCACGCAAAGAGCGCAAAGACCTTTGATCCGCCGGCTCTTTGCTATCTTTGCGTCCTTCTGTTCAAAACGCTCCTCTTGAACCTCTTCGCGTTCAGGATTGCACAGAAGCACGCAAAGAGCGCAAAGACCTTTGATCCGCCGG
>CAZZAQ010000722.1:0-3085 GCA_964652165.1 uncultured Bifidobacterium sp. | reverse complement strand
AGGACCGCCACGGTTAGGGCGCTTGGCGAGCACGACCAAGGCCGGAACCGGGTAGCGGAAGCCCTGGCGGTACGTCTCCGTCATGGCCCCCATGCCTTCCATGGCGGACGCGGCCACGTGCTGGGGAGTGGACAGCATCTTGGACCGGATCTGGTCCTGCAGGGCAGCGGCGGTTTGGGCCGTGAACATGGAGTCGATGGCCCGGCGCATCGGGACCTGGTAGTCCGGGGCGCGGTACGCCTTCGCCCGGGCGGCGAACGTGGCGGCGGCCTTGTCGCGCTCGGCGTCGTCCTTGGGAGGCAGGGGAATGAAGGCGTCGACGACCACCAAGCCGGCGGCCTTCTTCGGGTAGAGACGCAGGAACGTCAGGGCTACCGGAGTACCCATGCTGTGGCCCACGAGGGTCGCGCGCTCGACGCCCGAGTCGCGCATGGCCGCCTCCACGGCGCCGGCGAACAGCTCCATGGTGTAAGGAACGTCTGGTTTGTCGCTTTGGCCGTGGCCGGGGAGGTCTACGAGCAGGGACCGGCGTTTCTCGTAAACCGGGGCTTGGCCGCTCCAGAAAGTCAGGTCGCAGGTCCAGCCGTGAATGAAGACCACGGCCTCCCGGCCGTGGCCGTAGCTCTGGTAGTGGACGCGGTGGCCGTCGAGGGTGGCGAAGCGGCTCGCTGCGCTGAGGGCGAAGGTAAAAAGGACCGCGCAGGTAAGTCGCAGCATCTCAGAAAGTATACCGCAGGGCCATCACCACCCGGCGGTTGCCGCCATCCGTGCCCCACTGGTTGCCGAAGTTGGCGGAGTTGACCCGTCCCTCCGGGATCCCGAAGTTGCGGGTGTTGGACAGGTTGTAGAACGCCGCCCAGATCTGGATGCGGTGTCCCTCGGCCGTCTTGATGTTCTTGATGATCCCGAAGTCGACGTTGAAGATACCGTCGGCGCTCAGGATGTTGCGTCCGGCCAAACCGACGCGCTGGCCCGGAACCAGAGTCGAGAACAGGCTGCGGCCGCCGGCCTGCAGAATGTCCTCCACCGACATACCGGACAAATGCAGGTTGCTGTTCAGGTTGGGCCGGATGGCGTTGCCGACCAGTCCGTCGATGCCAGCCAGCGCGCCGGTGGGATCGGAGCCGTTCAGCGGGGTGAACGGATTGCCCGCCTGAGAGGTGACGAAACCGTTGACCTGCCAGCCTCCCAGTATCCGTCCGGCCCAGCCCGGCTGGTGTTGCATCCAGGGCAGCTCGTAGACGAAGTTGGAGCTGAACCGGTGGGGCCGGTCGTAGGTGGAGCGGCCGCGATCGGCGCGCCGGTTGAAGCTGTCCTGGGAAACGGCGACCTCGCCGCCCGACGGGTTAAAGATCTCCGAGGCGTCGTCGATGAAGGCGCTCCAGGTGTAGTGGGCGGCCATGGTGAAGTTGCGGGTCAGGCGCCGCTCCAGGCTGGACTGCAAGGCATGGTAGACCGAGGAGGAGGAGTTGGCCCGCAGGCGGATCACGCCACGGGTCGGATCTACCCGCACCAGAGGCTGGCTCGAAGCGGTGCGCGGGACGGCGGGGTTGCCGTCGATGGTCTGATACAGGCCGGTACTCTTGGTCGCGATCCAGCCCAGCCGCCAGACCCAGTTGCTGGAGAACTCCCGCTGCATTTCCAGCGAGAACTGCTCGGCCAGCGGGGAGCGGAAGTTGCCGGCCACCACCGTGCGGGTTAACTGGTTGGGATCCAAGCCCGCCGGCACCAGGCTGGGCAGCCGGGTGAAGGCGTTGGCCAGGTTGCTGTTGTTGATGGCGGCGACGAAGGGGAACGAGCTGGCCACGTTCAAAGCGATGTTGATGAACGCGTAGTCGTTGGTTCGGGAATACCCGCCGCGGAAAACCAGCCTGTTGCCGCCGGTCAGCTTGCCCAGGAACCCCTCTCCCTTGGTGCGGGGCGCCCAGTTGAAGCCGAAGCGCGGCTGGAAGTTGTTCTTGTCCCGCTGGGGCACGGGGCTGAGGCCGTAGCGCTGGTCGCCGCCAGCGGCGGCGATGATCCGCCTGTTCTGCGGCAGCAGGCTGGCGATGGCGTTGCCGGGGGTCTCGTAGCGGAGTCCGTAGGTGAGGGTGAGGCTGGGCCTGACCCGCCACTCGTCGCCGACAAAGAAGAAGTAGTCATCCCACTTGTAGTATTGGATGGCCGCGCCGCCGGGCAGGGGCTTGTTGATGTTGGCCGCCTCGGCGTTGTCGTCCACGAAGCGCTGCAGCGTCGGGTAGCGCAGCAGTCCGCGGATCGTGGGGAAGAAGAAGCTCTTCACATCGATCCGCCGCAGGTCCACGCCGAACTTGAGGGCGTGGGCGCCGCGAACCCAGGAGGTGGTGTTCTGTAATTGATAGGTATTATTGAACCGGTACTGGGGCAGGTTCACTGCCAGCCCGATGGCGGTGCGGGTGGTGCCCGCGTTGAAACCGGTCAGCCCCAGCTCGGGGATCTCGATGGAGGGGATCTCCTCGGAGACGGCGTTGGCGGCGGTAGTGGTCGAGGAGAACCGCTGCCAGGAGGCGCGGAACTCGTTCACCACGGTGGGGCTGGGGGTGCTGGTCACGTAGAACGTAAGGCCTTGGCGGCGGCCGGGCACCACCGTAGTCAGGCCCGGCGGCGTCGCTTGGCTGCCCGAGCCGCTGTTGAACCGGTCATCATACAGGTAGCGGCCGCCCAGGTTGTGCTTGTCGCTGAGCCGGTGATCCACCCGGCCGCTCCACTGCCAGTCGTCGAACTTGATGGAGGTGGCCCCGGAAAGGGTGCCCAGCGGAATCTGCTCGGTGCGGCCGCCCACGGTGACCGGCGCGAATAAGTTGGCCCGCGGGGCCTGGGCCGCGGGAAGGTGCTTGAGCAGAGCCGCCACCTGCGGCCGGCTCCCGGCCAGGGACTGTAACAACTGCCGCCCCGCCTCGGTGGGCACGCCGTCGATCGTCGTGCCCGAACCGAGCTGCCGGTCCGTCCACCGCTGCAGCGATCCGAAGAAGAAGGTCTTGTCCTTGATCATCGGTCCGCCGAAGGTCCCGCCAAACTGGTTTTCGATCCGGAACGGCGCCTTGGCGAAACGCGGCCGTCCGCCCAC
>CAZZAQ010000721.1:0-3092 GCA_964652165.1 uncultured Bifidobacterium sp. | reverse complement strand
AGAATGATCCGGCTCACGCCGGATGCTACGAGATGAGGGTTTTTCAACGGGCTGCTATGCGTTGGCGAGATACTGCTGATGCAAAATCGCAGCAAAACGCATTGCTCGAAGATTTTTGTCATGCGCCCCTTTCAGGGCTCGGATGGATTTGGGGGCGGTTTACCCAGGGTGGCGCTCGTTTTACTTCGCTTGCCCTGGGCTGTTTTCTTTCGGGCCTTCGGCCCATTCGGTGTGAGCCTCGTGACCTCGGCTGCTACGGCTGCGTTTCGTGCTGGGGCCATCAATTTGTGATGCAGAAGCGGAGGAATCCTCGACTCCTCACCCCGGCCCTCTCTTCGTTCGAGGAGGAGAGGGAGAAAGCTATTTCAGTTGGACCGCCGTTGTCCTACCCAGGGTGCGAAAATGGCGGCACGATGAATAGAGTCGTGAACGCATTGAACGCGCCGGTTCACCGCGCGCTCATAGCCAGTACGGCGCGGCGGGGCTTTTGGAGCGGGCCGACGGTCCGGCCGAGCTTCGCGGACTCACGGTCGCCGAACGCACCGAACCCAGGGAAGAGAGCAGTCTGTGGGGACGTCCAAAAGCGGCGCCTGTGGGAACCGGTGTGGCGCGTTGGGACTGGCAGATCGGCTCGTCGAGCGGTGCCGCTTCTTTCAGCTTCTTCTCGGCGATTCGCGGATATTCTCGGTAGATTTTTCGCCGCGTCAGCGCCCGATCTGTATTCGCAAGTGGTTGAAAATCAACGACCGGAATTTTTGGCCGTTCGGCGCCGCAATGCAGCTTGCCGCCGCCGGGCGACGTTACGCCGCCTTTTCGTGATGCACCCAGTGGAAGGCGTGCTGCACCAGTTCGGTGGCATTCTTCAGATTGAGTTTGGCTTTGATGTACTCCCGGTAGGCTTCGACGGTGCGGACGCTCAAGTGAAGCTGCCCGGCGATCTGGCGGGTGCTGTGGCCCTCGCCGATGAGACGGAAGACTTCCAGCTCGCGGTCGGTGAGCGTTTCAATGGGAGAGCTGACGACCTTGCCTTTGCCGGTGGCCATCTGCTGGAGCATTTTGCTCTTCATCTTCTCGCTCAGGAAAATCTCGCCACCGAGCACTTTGCGGATGGCGGTGAGGACCTGCTCGATGGCCTCTTCTTTCATGATGTAGCCGCGGCTGCCGGCGCGCAAGGCCCGCTCGGCGTAGAGGGACTCATCGTGCATCGAGAGGATCAGCGTCGGCAGGTCGGGGTAGCGGGCTTTGAGATTCTTGATCAGCTCGATGCCGTTGCTGCCCTTGAGGGAAATGTCGATGACGGCGACGTCGGGCTGGAGCGTGCCCACGAGGTCGAAGGCCCTCGGGCCGTCCTCGGCTTCGCCGCACACGGTCATGTCGGCCTCGGCGTCGATGAGCCGGCGCAGGCCGGCGCGCAGGATGGGATGGTCGTCAACCAGCAGGACTTTGATCTTGGGCCTGCGGTTGACGGCCGGCGTTGGTTTGGCCTCGGCGGCTTGGGTCTTGGCGTCTCGTTGTTGCTTTTCAGTTTTCATCGTGTGTCGGATTAAAGGTGCAGCTCACCACGGTGCCGCCGGCGTCGCCGAGGGCGACGTCCAGCGTGCCACCGATTTTCTGGGCGCGGTACGTCATGATTCGCAGGCCCAGCCCATTGCGTTGGACGCCTTCGGGCGGCAATCCCACGCCATCGTCCACGATCCGCAGCGCCAGCTTGTCGCCCGCGCGCTCCAGCCGCACGACCACGCGGCTGGCCCGGCCGTGCTTGACGGCGTTATTGACCGCTTCCTGCGCCAGTCGGAACAAGTGCGTGGACACGTCTCTGTCCGTGATGGTCACACCGTCTTCGCACTCGACTGTGCAGGAAATATTGTAAAGTTGTTCGACCGTTCGGGCCAAATCGTTCAGCGAGGGCGTGAGGCTGTCGGACTCGACCTCCACTGGAAAGAGTCCGCGGGCCAGGTTGCGCGTCTGGGTCAGCGCCTCGATGACGAGCTTGCTGATCTCGGCCGCCTCGACCGCTTCGGGGTGATCCTTGGCGGCGAGGTTTTTCTCCAACGCCCGGCAAAGGAATGAAATCCCGGTCAAATGCTGCCCCAGCCCGTCGTGGATGTCCTGGCCGATGCGCATTTGCACGCGATTGGAGCTTTCCACGACTTCCTTCTCAAGTGTTTCGCGATCCGTCACGTTGCGGATGACCGCCACGGCATAGCCGGCGCTGCTGACGGCCAGGCGCGTCTCGAAATACCGCAGCCGGCCCGGCAACAGGTACTGGCAGCAAAACTTTTGCGCCGCCCCGGTGCGGAAGGTCTTTTCCAGGTAATGCATCGCCAGTTGCGCCAGTTGGGTCGGCAACAATTCCATGATTCGCCGGCCCACCACGAAGTCGGCCGTCAGCAGGAACTCGTTGTCCGGCGGCGCATGGAAACTGACAATCAAGCCGTCCTTCCGGACCTGGAAGATCAAGTCCGACACCGTGGAGAGCAGGGCCTGATTGAATGACTCGGCTCGCTCGAGCGAATCGCGCAACGCCAGAGGGTCCGTCGGGCCTGGGCGGCTGGGCCGGCCATTGAGTCCGTCCCTCACCGCCGCAGTCGGGGTGCCGCCATTCGTCCTTTTCGAGGACGCGCGGAGCATCGCGGTGTTGGCGGTTTTCGACGGCATCAGGCATCCGGCCGCCCCTGAAGGCGGCCGCGTTGTATCACTGCCTGTCCATCGGCACGGCGCGTCCGAAACCTTAGTCCAAGTTCCGCGTTGCAAATGGCCCGCGAACCAATACGATTCGCTTAATTCCTCGGCCAGTCTGAAAGCGTTTCGCGGCACAGATTTTGCGTCCACGCTCCGTGCCGAGTGGGGGGACGCGTGAAGACTGGCGGGCAACAAGTCCTGCTCAGTTTTGAACGCTATGAAAACGACCGAACCACCCTCGGCCGCGCAACGCCTCGCGCGGGCTTCTGCAAACAAACTTTCGATCGCCGGCTGGATGGCTCTTGCGCTGGGGTTGCTGACTGGACCCGCGGCGGCCACCATCCTCACGTTCGAGGATTTCACGGCGAACAATTTGTTCGTCAACACGGTCGCCAATCCGTTCGGCGCCG
>CAZZAQ010000720.1:0-3092 GCA_964652165.1 uncultured Bifidobacterium sp. | reverse complement strand
CAAAATTCAAAATTCAAAATTCAAAATCCGATCGACGCGTTCATTCTAGCTCGTTTGGAAAAAGAAGGCCTGAAGCCTTTGGCCGAGGCGGACAAGACGACGCTCATTCGACGGGTGACGCTGGACTTGACGGGGCTCCCGCCGACGTTGCGGGAGATCGACGACTTCCTGGCGGACAAGAGCGCCGACGCTTATGAGAAGGTGGTGGCGCGACTGCTCAAGTCGCAACGCTACGGCGAGCACATGGCCCGTTACTGGCTGGACGCGGCGCGCTATGCGGACTCGCACGGGTTCCACATCGACTCGGAGCGCAGCCTCTGGAAGTACCGCGATTGGGTAGTGGAGGCGTTCAATAAGAACATGCCGTTCGACCAGTTCACCATCGAACAGCTCGCGGGTGACCTGCTGCCGGAACCGACCCAGGAGCAGAAGATCGGCAGCGGCTACGTGCGTTGCAACATGAGCACCGGCGAAGGCGGGGCCATCGAAGCGGAGTATCAGGCCAAGTACACCTTCGACCGCGTGGAAACCACGGCGACGATTTGGATGGGTCTCACGCTGACGTGCGCCCGGTGCCACACCCACAAGTACGACCCGATCCAGAACAAGGAATATTATGGGTTGTTTGCCTTCTTCAACAACCTCAACGAGTCGGTGATGGACGGCAACAAGCCGAATCCCGACCCGTTCCTTCGCGTGTCGACCGCCGAGCAGACGAAACGCCAGGGGGAGTTGAAGAAACTCATCCGCGAGGGTCAGGCCAAAATCGACGCGCCGATGCCGGAAATGGACAAGGCGCAGGGCGAATGGCAGGCAAAGTGGAACGAAAAGCTCGGGGCCGGTTGGACGGCCCTCGCCGCCGAAAGCGCCAGGAGCACACTCTCCAATGGCGCCACACTGCGCGTGTTGGAAGACAAGTCCGTACTGGCCGAAGACGCCAACCCCGAGTCTGACACCTACGCGCTCACATTCAAGCTGGACGCGGGCAGCCTCGCCGCCTTGCGGTTGGAAACGCTCCCGCACGATTCCCTGCCAAAGCAGGGCGCGGCGCGGTCCGAAGACGGGCGGTTCCGCCTTTCCGAGATCGAAGCCGAGTTGGTGACAAACCCGCAGGATACGAACTCCAAGCCGAAGAAGCTTAAATTCACCCAGACAGCCTCAGATTCCGCGGAGGCGGGTTACGAAATCGCCAATGCCACCGATGGCAAGGCTGATACGGGTTGGGGCGTGGCCGCGGACGCGGTGGGCGAGCCGCATGTCGCATTATTCGCTCTGGCCGAACCGGTGAAGGTGACGACGAACTCGGAGTTGCGCGTGACCTTGCGGCACGACGCCTCGAAATCCAGGCGCGCCATCGGGCATTTCCGCATCGCGGCGGCGCAGAACGACGACTTGGTGCAGTGGCTCAATCCGCCCAAGCTCGAGAACTGGCAGGTCGTCGGGCCGTTCAAGACCGAGAACCTCCGACAGGGTTTCACGAACGTCTTTGATCCGGAGAAGGAAGTGGACTTGAAGAAGGCTTACGCGGGCGTGCGCGAGGAAATCAAATGGAGCGCCAAGGCCGACTTCGACGACGGCAAGGCCAACCTGCTCGTGCAGGACTTGCACGGCATCCATGGCGCCTACTACCTCTATCGAACGCTCACCGTGCCGGCCGCCCGCCCGCTCGACCTGGCGCTGCGCGCCGACGATGCGCTCAAGCTGTGGGTCAACGGCAAGCTCGTGGCCGAGCGTCCCGAGGACAAGCCGGGAGCCGGTTTGCTCCGCGTGACCGTCGATTTGAAGAAAGGCGAAAACAAGTTCCTTCTCAAGGTCGTCACCGTACAGGGCGCGGCTTACTTTACGTTCGATCCGAAGCTCGGCGACGCGGAGAGCGTGCCCGCGGACGTGGCCGCGATTCTGGCGACGACGAAGAAGCTCTCCGGCCCGCAACAAACCAAGGTGCGGAATTACTACCGTCGCGAGCACTCGGAGGATTTCAAGAAAGTTTTCGGCGAGGTCGAGAAGCAGCGCGAGGAAGAATCCGCGATAGACAAGGCCATCCCGACGACCATGGTGGCGAAGGAATCGGACAAGATGCGCGAGACGTTCATGCTGGCGCGGGGCGAGTACGACAAGAAGGGCGACAAAGTGGAGCCCGGCCTGCCCGCCATTTTCCCACCGTTGCCCGACGGCGCGCCAACCAATCGCCTCGGGCTGGCGGCGTGGCTGGTCTCGCCGGAGCATCCGCTCACCGCGCGTGTCACAGTGAACCGTCTCTGGCAGCAGTTCTTCGGCGTCGGCATCGTGAAGACCTCGGACGACTTTGGCGTGCAGGGCGAAGCGCCATCGCACCCCGAGTTGATCGACTGGCTGGCGACGGAATTCATCCGCAGCGGCTGGGACGTAAAGCGGCTGCAACGGCTCATCGTGACGAGCGCGGCCTACCGGCAATCCTCCCGCCTCACGCCCGAGTTGCGCGCCCGCGATCCGGAGAACCGCCTGCTGGCGCGCGGCCCGCGCTTCCGCGTCGATGGCGAGGTGCTGCGCGACACGGCGCTCTTTGTCGGCGGCCTGCTCAGCGAGAAGCGCGGCGGCAAAGGCGTGAAGCCGTACGAGCCGGGCGGGCTGTGGGAAGCGGTTTCATTCAACAACGCGCAGAAATACATTCAGGACAAAGACGAGGGGAATTACCGGCGCAGCCTCTACACGTATTGGAAGCGCCAAAGCCCGCCACCGAACATGCTCATCTTCGACGCGCCGACGCGCGAGTATTGCGTCGTGCGCCGGCCGCGCACCAACACGCCATTGCAGGCGCTGGTGTTGCTGAACGACCCGCAGTTCGTCGAGGCGTCGCGCGCCTTTGCCGACCGCTTTCTGGCGCGCACCGGCGTGCGCCCCACGTTTATACAGGCGGGCAACTACTCAGCCGCCTGGCAATTCCTTGAGGCGGTGCGCCGCACCGGCAGCGACGAAGCGGATGCGCTGGTGCGCTCGCTCGAAGGCCACAAGTTCAACGACTTCTTCATCCACAACGGCTTGATCCGGCCGGAAGACCATTTCGTTGCACACGATGCCTACGTCGCGCAGGTCAAAGCCAGGGCGGACATGCG
>CAZZAQ010000719.1:2660-3093 GCA_964652165.1 uncultured Bifidobacterium sp. | reverse complement strand
CGAAAAGGAGTTCTACCTGCTGCTGATGGTCATGACTGGAGGAATCCTCGGCGCATTCGCTTCACTTGACCTCTTTTTCTTCTACGCTTTTCCCGAGTTTGCGCTCGTGCCCACGTTCATCATGGTGGGCGTGTGGGGCCGCGGCGAGAACAAGAACTACGCGACGTTCAACCTCACGATGTATCTGAGTCTGGGCGCGCTCATCGCGCTGTTCGGCCTGCTTGCTCTTTACCTGCAAGTGCCGGCGCCCAAACGCACGTTCGACATCGTCGAGTTGACCCAATACTTCCAGGCCAATCCCATGTCCGCGGGCGCGCAGCACTTCATCTTCCCGCTGCTGCTGTTCGGCTTCGGCATCCTCGTGTCGCTCTGGCCATTTCACACCTGGGCGCCGCTGGGTTACGGCGCCGCGCCGACGGCCACGGCGATGCTT
>CAZZAQ010000719.1:0-2650 GCA_964652165.1 uncultured Bifidobacterium sp. | reverse complement strand
CGGCGTGCTGAAAAAATTCGGGCTCTACGGCCTAATCCGCGTCGCGTTGCCGCTGATGCCCGCGGGCGCGCAAGACTGGATGAACGTCCTCGCCCTGCTTTGCCTCGGGAACATCCTTTACTGCGGCTGGGTCGCCATGCGCCAGCGCGATCTGAACCAACTCATCGGCAACTCATCGGTCGCCCACATGGGCTTCGCGTTCCTCGGGATTGCCAGCCTCACCCTGATTGGCGTGACCGGCACGGTGCTGGTGATGATCGCGCACGGCCTGCTGGCAGCGCTCACCTTCGGCCTGAGCGGCTATCTGCGCGCCCACGCCGGCACGCTGAACATGGACGAACTTGGCGGCCTCCTTCGCAAGCTGCCGTTCATCGGCGCCGCGTTGGTGATGGCGGCGCTCGCCGGCTGCGGCCTGCCCGGTTTCGCGAATTTCGCCGGCGAAATCACGGTGCTGTTCGGCACGTGGAGGAGCGGGCTTTTTTCCGCGTGGCATCTCGTCGCCGCTGCGGCGTGGGGCGCGCTCATCATCGGGGCGGTGTACATGCTGCGGGCGGTGCGGTGCGTTTTGCACGGCGAACTCGCGGCGAAGTTTGCCGAAATCCCCGACGCTGGAGCTTGGCGCAAGGTGCCGTTTATCCTGCTGCTCGGCGCCCTGCTGCTCTTCGGCGTCTTCCCCGGTTTGCTGGCGGACAAGATCAAGCCGAGCGCCGAACGCATCGTGAAGTTGGCGACCGTGCCGAATGCACCGGAGAAACCGAGTGCGCCAAAGCTCAAGACCGCCAGCGCAACACAACCGTGACCCGCATGGTTCGAACGAACTGCACTCCGTCCGTGGTCTTCTCATTAACACCCGGCTTCAGCCGGGTGTGGGCGGCAGTGGCGGGTGGAAACCGTTTCAACGGTTTCCGTCCCGGCGCCCAGGAAGCCGCTAAAGCGGCTCATCCCACCTTGCGCGTCAACACCCGGTTGAAGCCGGGTGCTAATGAGATATTGCCCAAACCTGGCGAGGGCATCTTGCGCTTCGCTCCGCCTAATGTTCACGCCGCTCGTTCTGCTGAATGAACCAACTTTACCTCCTCAAATACGAACTGAGCGTTCTGATCCTCGGCTTCGGCGTGCTGCTGCTCGATCTGTGGATGCCTCCAGAGAACCGCCGCAAACTCGGCTACGTCATCGCCGCGGCGCTCGCCCTGATGCTCGTCGCCACTTTCATCTGGCCGCCTTACCTGCTGAAGTTGGTGCCAGTGGATGCAGCGGGGAAAGTTATCGGCAAGGAGTGGTATCACGTGGTTGAATTCGCTTTCAACGGATTCCCGACCACGAGCAGCTTTGTCAGCGACGACCTAGGCTTGTTCTTCAAGCGGCTGTTCCTGCTGGCGGGCGCCATTGTGATGATAATGTCCGTCGAGTTCTCGTCGCGATTTCCGTCCGGCGTCTCGGAATTCTTCAGCCTGCTGCTCTTCGCGCTGGCTGGGATGATGTTTGCCGCCAGCGCGAACGACTTCGCGATGCTGTTCGTCTCCATCGAACTCATCACCGTCTCGTTCTACGTGCTGACGAGTTTCCAGCGCGACCGGCAGGACTCCCTCGAAGCCGGGGTCAAGTATCTCATCCTCGGCGCGATGGCCTCGGCGTTCATGGTATATGGCATCGCGCTCGTTTACGGCACGGCCAGGACGATGAACTTCATCGAGCTGTCGCAGCGCGCCGCCGGACTCTCGGGCCAGCCGGTTTTCCTCCTGGGCCTGCTGCTCGTCGTCGCCGGCCTGGCGTTCAAGATCGCCGCGTTCCCCCTGCAAGTCTGGGCGCCGGACGTGTATCAAGGCTCTCCGGCGCCCGCGACGGCGTTCCTGGCCATCGGGTCCAAGGCGGCGGGCTTCGTCCTGCTCGTGCGGCTCCTGCTCCTCGTCTTGCCGCGCGAATTGACCGGCCAATGGAGCAAGCTGCTCATGGTGATGTCCGCGGTCACAATTCTCTATGGCAGCCTCTGCGCAATCCCGCAGCGCAATCTTAAGCGCCTGCTCGGCTACTCGAGCATCGCCAGTGCCGGCTATTTGCTGCTCGGCATCGCCGCTCTCAATAAGGCCGGTTCCACCGCCATTCTGTATTACCTTTCCGGTTACCTGTTTACCGTGCTCGCGGCGTTCACGGTGCTGTGCGTCGCCTTCCGCGCCAGCGACGCGGAAGACTTCAGCGCCCTGGCCGGCCTGGGCCGGCGTTCGCCTCTCCTCGCCGCCACGATGACGCTCGCGGTCGTTTCGCTGGCCGGCATTCCGCCGCTGGCAGGCTTCTTCGGGAAGTTTCTCCTTCTCAAAGCGGCGGTCGAAGCCGGGCCGGCGTACTACTGGCTGGTAGGAGTGGCGATAGTGGGCGTGGTGATTTCGATCTACTATTACTTCGGCGTCATTCGCGCCATCTACTGGGACGGCGAGGCGGCGGACCGGACGCCCATTGCGGTGCCGCTGCCAATGAAGTTTTCGCTAGGCGTGTGCATCGTCGGAATGCTCTTTCTCGGCGTCTATCCAGCGACGTGGATGCGGTGGGTCGGCTACGCGGTCGAGGGGATTAGGCAGTAACGGGGCGAATTCGAGGCCCGGCCGAGCCAGGAGCGCGGACAGCCGTATGTGTTTAGCGTCACCCTCTGCGCGTC
>CAZZAQ010000718.1:0-3094 GCA_964652165.1 uncultured Bifidobacterium sp. | reverse complement strand
GCCAATTGGAGGCCCTCCGCGCGAAGGTCCAGATCTTCGAAGCCAAGGCCGCGCCTTACACGACCGAGGAACTGGCCCTCTTCAAACAGCCGTTACCCAAGGAAACCACCTTCGAGATCGCCAGGCCGGCGATCGCGTCCGCCAGCGCGCCACCCGCCGCGAAGAAGCGCGACGAACTGCCACCGGGCACCGGCCCCATCATCGCCGCCGCCGAGCGCGCCGTGGACGCCGGCCGATTCGACGAGGCGGAGCGGCGGTTCGCCGAGATTCTCCGCCAGGATGAGAGCAACGTTTACCTCCGCTCGCGCCTGGCCGCTTCGCAGCTCGACCAGGACAAGCTCGCCGAAGCCGAAGCCAACCTGAAGCTGGCCCTCGCCGCCGACCCCGAGCACGCGCCCAGCCTGGGCATGATGGGCGACCTGAAATTCCGCCAGGAGAAATACGACGAAGCCATCGAAGCCCTGAGCCTGGCCGCGAAATTTCGGCCGGACCGGCCCGACACTCATTACATGCTCGGCCGCGCGCTGATTCAGAAGGGCAACCGCGCCCCCGCCGAAGCGTCCCTGCGCAAAGCCGTCCAGCTCCGGCCCGGCTGGGGCGAGCCGCATTACCAACTGGCCGTGCTCTACGCGACGCAGCAGCCCGGCTTTCCCGAACTGGCGCAGTATCACTACAAGAAAGCCATCGCCGGCGGCATCCCGCGCAACCTGGAGTTCGAGAAGTTCATGGAGAAGCCGCTCGCGGCGAAGGCGCCGTAGAGAGTGGCTGGGGACAAGGACACAGATGTTACGGCTCTTCGATGACTTCAGTGGAATCCGCTTCGCGGATCGGGGAGGGTTCAGGCTGGCGTTAACTTTTGCTACTTCTGCCACCTCCCTCCCCCCCCTCCTGCTGCCTTGATCCACCTTGATGAGGCTTGATCCAGCTTGATCGGGCTTGATCTGGTTTGACTGGGTTTGATCCGGCTTGATTGGGTTTGATCCGGTTTGATTCCGGCACGTTGCCAATTCCTGAGAATTCGTACAATTCGTCTCCCGCGTCCTTCGGCGTATTCCGCGGGCAAGCAAGAAAGCCCCGCGGCGCAGTGATGTCATGCCGCCCCGGAGCGCCGAGCTCCCGCTCGGCGTGAACAAAAAAGCCCCGCGGCGCAATGAACTCAGGCCCGGCTGGCAGTGACAGCAAGTGTCGCGCACGGGACCAGAATAGGGGACGGGGCGCAGCGGTGTTAGCGCCAAACGAGCGAAACGAGCGAAACGAGCGAAAATCTTGCGTTCCTGGCTGTTTTCCGTGGAATCAGGAAGCGGACCTGGGGCTGTGCGCTGCGCGCTCCACCCCAGGCTGTCACATCCCAGGCTTTCAACCCGGAGCACTGCTGGCTCGCTGCGTTCCATTCCACCGAAAACAGCGAGGAACCGCGCGGGTTTCATTAACACCCCGCTTCAGCGGGGTGTACGCGCGTCGGAGGTCGTCGAAACCGTTTCAACGGTTTCGACAAGGCGCGAGAAACCGTTGAAACGGTTTCTGGTCTCGCTCCGCCCTAACACCCCGCTCAAGCGGGGTGTTAATGAGAGAAGTCTCCCGCGCCGAGGACTGCGTGAGGTTTTCGGGCTTAGCCGCGGATTGAGTTCAACCGGGTTTTTTGTCGCGGCGTAACCTCAACTCCCATTCCTGCATCCCGCGCCGTGAGAAAAAATAAAATCGTTAGGAAGTATCCTCATGTTGTGTCGCCTTGAGTCTCTCGACATAGACGCAAATACAGGCGACGAATGACATGGCACCGCCGACGGCGAACGCGCCCACAGCGTGCATCACACGGCCTATCGCTGCGTCATCCCCTTCGCCCTCACCGCGTGGACCCGCCACGAACCGAAAGACTCCGTAGCACATGATAAGGATTCCAAGTGTCCCAATTACTTGAGCCGCGACGCTGATTGCACGGGGCAGTTTTCTCATGCTCGCGATGCCGCCAAACAGGCACTTGGTAAAGCCTTCACGGCCTAATTTCTCTTTGCAGTGGAAATGTGCGTTTGGAAAGGGGCGTTGTGCAATAGGTATTCCGGCCCGTGATTCTCCTCATTCCCCTGTCCCCATTCCCTTGTCAGAATGTTGACGGATGGAGCCGAAGAACTTCCCAAGTTTTTCAGGGGAATTGGGGCAAGGGAATGAGCGGCCGGAGAAGCAACGCGGGTATTTGGTCTGAAGCTGGCCTCGTTCACACCCCCGGGCCTGTAGTCCGAGGGGGGGAGCTTTCCAATGGCTCGAGCGTTCGCCTTGGGCATCGCGGGGCTTGGCAGCCGCGCATTCGTACGTTACATAGAATCATGCCAGCCGCCGGTGTCGCAAATCCACGGGTTTCCCGCATGAAGCGGAAACGCCAGGCCGTGAAGCCGCCGCCACCCAAACGCGGCGGGCAGCAACCGGCTGGCAAACCGTGGCTCGCGGCCCGCAAGGGCAAGGTGGCCCGCGCCCGCCGGTTGCTGGCCGATCCCAAATACCCGCCTCCCAAAGTCCTCGCCTCCGTCGCCCGTCTGCTCGCCAAGCATCTGCGGCCACGCGATTGAGTCCGCTCAGCCGGGCGGGCGCCGCGAGTCGAGCAGTTGGCGGACCAGCCCGAGCAGTTCCTCGTTCTCGAACGGCTTGTGCAGGAACGCCACTCCTTCCAGTCCGGTGACGCCCTCGCTTGCAGCGTCGTGCAGGCCGCCGCTCAGGAGCACGACGCGCGCGCTGGGATCGATCTCGCGAATCCGCAGCAGGGCCTCGCGCCCGTCCAATCGCGGCATGTGCATGTCCAGCACCACGAGGTCGAATCGTGGCGATGCCTCGCGAAACTTTTCGACCGCCTCCGCGCCGTCTTCCGCCATAGCCACTTCGTAACCCCCAAAGCTCAAGATCGCCTTGATGGCCATGCGCACGAGTTCTTCGTCGTCGGCGACCAGAATGCGCTCGCGGCGGGCGGGGGAGGACGTTGCACCGGGCTTCATACCGCGTCAAACTTAGCCAGGCTCATAGGGAACTCAAGGGAGGAGAGCGCCGTTGACAGGGGTGCATCTCAGTTTCTGAGATGCCCCAACGGGGCCAAATAATCCAGCCCAGG
>CAZZAQ010000717.1:627-3106 GCA_964652165.1 uncultured Bifidobacterium sp. | reverse complement strand
TGCCTGGCTCGGGCTGGACCAGGAGAGGATTGCGCCGGCAGTGCTGCGGTTCTCGAAGTACTCCATCGTGATCGTATACTTTAGTCCGCCCGTGAGCACAATCGTTCCGGTTCGTTGTCCCGCATTATTCACCCACGCGTTGATGATCAACTGACCGTTCACGTAGAGACGAACACCATCGTTCACGTTTGCAGAGAAGGTGTATGTTTCTGTGAACTGAGGCTGCACTTTGCCCGTCCAACGCACACTGAAGGTATCACCGCCGATTCCTGCAGCCGGAGATCCTTTTCCCCAGTTGAAATTCACTGTGGGATCCACGCGAATCAGTTTCTGGTTGGTCAGGTCCTTGTTGTCGAAATAGGTCCCGGTTAGCCCGTCGCCGTTCGGCGCGACCGCGCTAAAAGTGGCGGTATAGGTCGTGTTCGATGAGGGCGTCGAAATCGTGTGACTGATCGCTCCGCCATCGGACCAGGAAGTGAAATTGTAAGTTGTTGCTCCTGCTGTTTGAGGCGATACCGCTTCAATGGTGCGTTGCATTCCAACCACTCCAACAAATGAGTAGGGAGCGGTGACCGGGGCGCCATCCAGTTTGACCTGGAGGGCCGTTGGGTTAGAAGCCAGGGTTACGGTGGCTTTGCGCGGGAAGATCTCGCGGGTAGAAGTGTGAGTTAATCCGCCGGAATCCATGACCATTAAATAAATTCGGTACCACTGGTTATCGACCGTTTCTCCTATTACCGGGATTGTGAACGAACCGGTTTTCGAGCCGGTGGTTGGTGGTACGAATGGATGAGCGTGCAGATCGTGATGCAGATCGACCTGCCAGGTAAATCCGCTGGCCGGAATCGTCACGTCTTCCGGATCCGTGCCGGTGCCGGAGGTATTGATCGTCTCTCCGCCGCTGTACAGCGTTCCGGCAACAGGTGTATCGATCGTCCCTGTTGGAGGATTGTTTGGCGTTACCGTGAGTGTAGCATCGTTGCTGGTGGCGTTGCCGAAATCATTCGTAACCACACATCGGAAAAGTGCGCCGCTATCTGACAACTGCGCGTTTGTCAGAGTATAGCTCGTGGAGGTTGCGCCCGAAATATTTACATGATTCCGCTCCCACTGATAACTGAGCGGCGGGGTGCCGGATGCTACGACGGCAAACGTTGCGGATGCACCTACCGGGACAGTCTTGTTGGATGGATGGGTTGTAATACCCGGCGCCTGACTTGCTGTATAAGTGATTCTCTGCAGCATACCGCCGCTGCGAGCGATATAGTACAGGCTGCCGTCTGTGGATGTTTTCAGATCCACGGTGCTGCCCGCAATACTTGTGGCGAAGCCTGTGGCAGTGTTGGTTGCCGGATCAAACAGGCGGATCCAGTTGCTGCAGTAGTCTGCAAAGAAGTATTTTCCGGAGTAACTCGATGGAAACTGCACGGTGGTAGGATTGTAGAAAGTACCGCCGGTGATCGCGCAACCTAAAGTGCTGCCGCTGCCATGGCCGTACGCGAAGAGCGGACAACGATAAGTGGCGCAGCTTGCGGAACCTTCCGCGTTGGGCCACCCGTAGTTGGATGCCACGATCCCGTCGTTGATTTCTTCCCAGGTGTTTTGGCCGACATCGTTGATGAACATCCTCCCGGTGCCCGGCTGGAAAGCAAACGTGAACGGGTTGCGCGATCCCATTGCCCAGATTGCCTGGTTCTTTCCGGATGTTTGCGCCAAAAATGGGTTGTCTGCTGGAATTGTGCCGTCTTTGTTGATGCGAAGCATTTTGCCAAGCAAGTTTGCAAAACTTTGTGCGTTCGAGCCGGTTGCGTTCTCGCCAACCGCGGAGTACAGCTTGCCGTCCGGCCCGAAATGGATGGCGCCGCCGTTGTGATTTGTGGCGCCGCTCAAATTATCCAGATCCAGAAGGATCAGTTCGCTGCCTGCAACTGCGACGTCCCCATTCGCCGTAAACCGGCTGATGCGATTGTGGATCGCAGGAGTTGTTGCCGTGTAGTAGATATAAACAAAGTTGTTGCTTGCGAAGTTGGGATCGAATGCTATACCGAGCAGTCCGCGTTCACCGGATGAATTCACCGTCACCGTCAAGAACGGTGCTGGCAGCAGCGCGCCGCTCTTGATTACACGCAAGCTCCCCCCTTGTTCGCACACAAAGATACGCCCATCGGGAGCAAACTCCATGGCGGTTGGACTCGAGAGGCCTGATACGACAGTGTTTTCAGCAAATCCGGCAGGGAGAACTGAGGCGCCGGCCGCAGAGCATGTCAGCAATACAAGAAGAAAGACAAGATACGGAAAAAGACCGGAATGATGGTATTTCACCGTCATACCTCCCGCGAGTGGATCCCACTTACACGATTACAGTTTACACCCGGATGTCAAATGCCGGAAATGAGCGGCAGATGTAGCGCGGGAGAGGGAACGCGGGCATCTTGCCTGGCATCTTGACCGCCTAGGCCAATGCTTTCTTCACCGTTTC
>CAZZAQ010000717.1:0-617 GCA_964652165.1 uncultured Bifidobacterium sp. | reverse complement strand
GAACTTTGATTGGGAGAAACCGATCCGAGGAGTAAGCGTAATCCTCGCCACTTTCATCTACGACTCTGATCAGGCCGTGGGCGGATGCCTTGGGATCCTTTATAACGCGGTACAATTTACCTTTTTCAAGTGATGCCAGGTACCCATCGTTGTCGATACAAACGGCGAACGTATAACTGTTGTGACGATCTTTCATAAACTAATCGAGGAATGGAAGTTTGATTTTCATGTCTCTCTTTCCGATTCCATGTGCCTCAGTACAAAACATGATAGCGAAAACCCTCTTGGGAAAAAGATTATGTTGAACCATAAGCAAGCAGCGTGCCTGAGTGAAGTGCGGGCGTTGTCCGGTTCAGCGACTTGTTCGGCGGACCGACATTGTATACATTACTGCCAAAAGAAACCTATAACCAATAAGAGGCCTGCGAGATTTGTCAGGACTCCTACGATAGTAATAACGCGTAGCATAAGAGTTTTCGTAGCGCCAAAAAGGAGCCATACGCATCATGCCTCTCCGGCAAGTGACAGAGCGCCAACAAGCGCGGGAAACCAGAGCAGGACTTCCAAGTGGCAGCCAACTACTCCTGATGTTAAAAGCGATGCAACGCCAAAGCCTA
>CAZZAQ010000716.1:0-3113 GCA_964652165.1 uncultured Bifidobacterium sp. | reverse complement strand
CGCTGAACTACCGCGATAGAACTGGACCACTTCCAGGCGACTACCAGGCAAACATGCTCAAGCGAATGCACCGGGCGATTCTCGGCAGACTGTCCTACCACGGGCCCTGGCTTGCAGGTTTCTACTTTAATTCGGCCATTCAGAGACTCGCTGCAGCGTACCACCGCACTCGCAGAGCCGTTCCGTGCCAGAGCGAGGGTTTCAAACACGCTCACCTCGACAAGGTTAACGAGGATGTGGATGATTTGAAGCACGACATTTGGGGAGTTCAGTTTGGTAGGAACGCAACCTACGAGGACGCCGTCCTTGCGCTTGAAGAACTGCTGACTATTCTAGAGCACAAGAAGAGTGAAATCGCTCAAAGACTCCCACGCTAACCCAGCGCTAGACCGCTGGGGACCTTCACGTTCCCTTCGGGACTGGGCCTGAGGGGAACGGTCCGCGCTCATAGATCGCAGATCACAAATTGCCTAGATCGCTTCACAGGAATCGCCGCCAGAAACGGGATGGCGGTAAAGGGGCGGTGACGGCTAGCGAGTCACATCCCTGGGAAGGGAAACTGCGAACCATGGAGTGATTCTCAAGATCGTTTCTCGCGAAGCTCATGAATTACACCCAAACTGAAGGTGCTCACGAGAGATAAGATGAACCCGCAATAGGATACAAAGAGTAATAAGCGGGCGCTGACAAGAGAAGCAGGAGTCCACAGCCTTCGAATCTCCTCTTCATCGGTTCCCCGCAGACGCAGAAGTTCCCAGTCGCTTGCCGATCCGAGGTTCCTAATTGCGAATTCGGTCCGTTCGTAACCCACGGTGACATAAACCGAGGTTCCAAGACTCTGGATATCTACCTTGCGCACGAACCAAAAATGCAGAACCAAATAGACACAAAGGCAGACTACCGCAATGAGTATTGGGGAGCCAATCTGTCTAAAGGTGATGACCGCCTGCCAGTCTTTCGCAAAATAGAAAACGAAGGTGAGCGCGAAAGCTAGGGCCATTGTGCCAAAGCGTGCGGGCACGTCCATGGTAGCGAGGGGAGGAAACACAAGTGCCGCCCACTCCGCGGGAAGGATATCCGATACAAGCGGCAGAAGTACTGTCAGCCCGGCGAAAGCTCCAGCAAGGCTCTTGAAGCCCGCGTAGTATTGGCCAATTGTGATTGGACGGCTTTTGTTCAAGGCTTTGGCTCTGGCTTAAGTTCCACGTGAACCACGTGATTGCGCTCTCTGAACGGGTCGTGCTCCCGCTCCTCCACTTGGTAACCCTGTTTCTCAAAGCGCACAATCCAGATGGCATAAGTGAGGCTCTTTATCTCTGAGTTAGTCGGATCTGGATGGGACCGGTACTTGTCGCCCTGCCTGCGGTATGCAACGGACGCGCCAGTTGGGGTGCTTGCCACTCCAAGATCGAAAGTTAAGGACCCGGTGTCTGCAACTTTTTCGTAGGCGAGTTCATTCTGCTCGAACGCCCGACGTACGGGAGCGGCAAGGATTGTGTAAGGCATGCTGCGTTGTCCAGTTGAAGGCTGCTGCGGCGACACGCTGGCCCTGAGAAGCCGCCAACCGCCCAGGCTCTGAAGTCCGTTCGTGTCTTCCATCGCGCGAAGCGCCTGCTCGTAGCCATCGCGCAGATCGCCAAAGAAAACCTGTGCGTGCTCCGATTGACCCTTCACAGTGCTGAATTCGTTGAAGTTCGACTCCGTCATCTTTACCGACTGGATGGCTTCGTTGGCACCCGTTCGAAGTTGTGCTAATACCTTTGCGCGATCGCCCTGGAATCTAAGAAGATTTCCAGTCAGTGCCTGAAACCGTTCACGAACTCTCAGGGCCTCCCGCCTGAGTAACTGAACCTGCGAAGGGTTAACTCGTACCTCTGCGCTGGTAGGAAAGACTAAACCGGGGTTTGCTATGACCTGGAAGGGCAGGGGCTTGAAGTCCAAGGGAATAACTTCGGCACCGGTGCTAAATTGGGCTGTTATAACCATCCAAGAACCGCCAGGTGCAGCGACAGGAATTGGAATAGGCATGCGATAGACTGCCTGCCCCGGCGACGTTTCAATTAGATGGCTGCGGAGCGGTCCAGTGCCGGGCTGCCGTATGGTTAGCCCGATATGACCACCCTTGAAATTCGGCGGTCGATCCAAGGTAACGGTGAGTTCGAGTGTCTCTCCCGCCCTTACGACATCGTTGCCTGTAATTGTTACGGATTCTTGAGCAACCGCAAACGGAAACGCTAGCAGCAGAACGATGCTCAACCGAGCTAGCTCCTTTGCTCGAAGGCATCTGCCGTCGGCGTTCAAATCGAGGCGACCTCGATACATGATCTACCCTTCGTGACCCGTTTGGATTCTTTGGGCGAGTGTACGCCTGCCCTTGGTCCCATCCAACAGGAATGAGCGTCGCGACAGACAGGAAAAATCGCCCAAGCCCCAGCGGGGCGGCACCTAACCCGCTGCGCGGGCTAAGGCCTTAAGCGCAAAGAGTGGGTGCGTGAACACGCTCACGAAGCTTCCAGAATCGCCTCCGCGTCAATCACAATCTCCACGGTGTCGCCGACCACGACGCCGCCGCGGTCGAGAGCCGAGTTCCAGTTCACTCCAAAGTCATGACGGTTGATGGTGGTCTCGGCCCAGAAGCCGGCGCGCGTCTTCGGACCCTTGTCCACGCCGCCCTCCCACCACGGCGTCTGCCACTGGCCGAGGTAGCGCACCTTCAGCTTGGCCTCTCGCGTTATACCGCGGATGGTCAGGTTACCGGTGACCACGTAGTCGTGCCCGCCCATCACCTCAACCTGGTTGCCGCGGAAGGTGATCTGCGGATGCTCCCCCACGTCCAGGAAGTCGGCGCTGCGCAGGTGGGCATCCCGGTCCGGCTCTCCTGTCCACAGGTTGGCCGCCTCGATGATGACTTCGACCGAGGCGGCGGTGGGATTCTCCGGGTCGAATTCCAGAGTGCCGTGCACGTCCTTGAAGTGTCCGCGAACGTAGGTGACCATCATGTGGCGGGCGCAGAATCCGGCGGCGGTGTGTCCAGGCTCGAAGCTCCATCGCGGCATAGCGTGTCCTCCTGGCGTCGTCCCTACGGGACTGGGCAGATCATCCCCTGCTGACCC
>CAZZAQ010000715.1:0-3122 GCA_964652165.1 uncultured Bifidobacterium sp. | reverse complement strand
GCATCCGGTTGGAAATGTTGCAGATCGCCCGTGTCGCATCGAAAGGGCTCGGTGATTCGACGGCGCTGGTGCACGAGTTTCTGCTGAAGCAACACAACGAGGACGGCGGCTTTCGCGACCGCGCCGGCCGCAGCGACCTTTACTACACGGTGTTCGGGCTGGATGGTCTGCTGGCCTTGCAAGCTGAATTGCCCGCTCGGAAGGTCGCGGATTACCTCGGCGGATTTCGCGGCGGCGAGGGGTTGGACTTCGTGCATCTGTGCTGCCTGGCTCGTTGTTGGGCGGCGCTGGGAGATGGCGCAAGGTTGAGCTTGCCGGCCGATTGGCGGGCCGAAATCGCCTCGCGCGTGCGGGAGTTTCGTTCGGGCGATGGCGGTTTCAGCCCTGTCCGGCAAGGCGCCAAGGCCACGGCTTATGGCTGCTTCCTCGCCATCGCCGCGCATCAAGACCTGCAAGCGCCGTTGCCGGACGCCTTGGAATTGGTTCGCGCCCTGAAATGGCTCGAGACCCCTGACGGCGCCTGGGCCAACGAACGCGGCCTGAAAACTGGCGCCACGAATGCAACTGCTGCCGTCGCGACCTTGCTTCGCCATCTCTCGATGCCCGTCGATGCGCGAGTCGGCCGCTGGCTGCGGGCGCGGTGCCACCCGCAGGGAGGATTTCTGGCGGCGCCGGGCGCGCCGATGCCCGACTTGCTTTCGACGGCAACGGCGCTGCACGCGCTGGCGGGATTACAGGTTTCGACCGATGACCTCCGCGAAGCCACCCTCGACTTCATCGACAGCCTCTGGACGAATGAAGGGGGCTTTTTCGGGCATTGGGGCGAAGAAACCCTGGACTGCGAGTACACCTACTACGGGTTGCTGGCGCTCGGGCACCTCAGCATTTAAGTCGCTTTCATTTGCGCACTTTTGGAACGGCTGCTACAACCGCCGGCATGTCCGCCGCACTCCAGATCGGCTTCCTCGGCGCGGGAAAGATGGCGACCGCCCTCGCGCGCGGTTTTTTGCACGCCGGGCTGAGTTCGCCGGCCGAACTCATCGGCAGCGATCCCTACGAGGCCGCCCGCGCTGCGTTCGCCACGGCAACCAACGCCAGGGTTACGGCGAGCAACTGGGAAGTGCTCCGCGCAGCCAGCGTGCTCCTGCTCGCAGTCAAGCCCGACCAGGTGGGCGATGTGCTGGCGGAAATTCGTCCACAATTCACGGAGAACCACCTTCTCATCTCCATCGCGGCCGGCGTGCCGCTCGCCCGGCTGGAAGCGGCACTGCCCGCGGGAGCGCGCGTCGTGCGCGTGATGCCGAACGCGCCCGCCTTCGTCGGCGCATCCGCTTCGGCGTACGCGCCTGGAAAGGCGGCGAAACCCGAGGACGGCGAATTGACTCAGCGGCTCTTTTCGTCCGTCGGCCTGGCGCTGCAAGTCAAGGAATCGCTCCTGGACGCGGTAACCGGCCTCAGTGGGAGCGGCCCCGCCTACGCCTTCCTGATGATTGAGGCCCTCAGCGATGGGGGCGTTGCCGCGGGGCTTCCGCGCGACGTCGCCACACGGCTGGCCGCGCAGACGCTCCTCGGCAGCGCGAAGCTCCTGCTCGAAACCGGACAACATCCCGGCGCGCTCAAGGACATGGTTACCAGCCCCGGCGGGACGACCGTCGAAGGATTGCACGAATTGGAAAAAGCCGGCGTGCGCGGCGCGCTCATGAACGCCGTTCGCGCAGCCACCGATAAGTCCCGAAAACTCGGCCAAGGCTGATCAGCCCATGAGCCTGCCACCGCCGTCGCCCCGCCAGTCCCGGCTCATTTGGCTGGCGATCACCGGGCTGGCCGCGGCCGTTCTGGCGTCCTTGCTCGTCGGGCTGGTCTGGGGGCTGGGCGAGTTGCTGCACATCCTTTCGCCCGTGCTCTGGCCGCTGGCCGTGGCGGGCGTGCTCGCATACCTGCTGGATCCCCTTGTCGATTTTTTCGAGCGCAAGCGCGTGCCGCGTCCACGCGCGATTATTCTCGTCTTCGGCATCGCGGTCGCGCTGTTCCTCGGGCTGCTCAGCAGCGTCGTGCCGCAGGTGGTGAGTGAATCGAAGCAACTCGCCGAGCAGGTCCCGGCTTATTTCGGCAAGGTCCAGAAAAGTGTGGCTTCGTGGATCAAGGATCCGCCCGAACTGGTGAAGAAGTACCTGAAATTCCTGCTCAAGGACGGCAAGCCAGGCGGCGCGGCCCCGGATGCGCCGGGGCCGGCGACCAATTCCGTCACCGCTTCCGGCACCAACGCGCCAGCCTCGCCGCTCCCCGCCGGCGCTTCAGTCAGCACCAACGAAGCATCGGTCGTCGACCTCCTCCTGGGCAAGGTCGACGCGAGGCTGGCCGGGCCCTGGGCAGTGGCGCAAGGCCAGAAGGTCGGCAAATGGCTCTTCGGCCAGTTCGCCCGTGTCGCCTCGTTCTTTGGTTTCCTCGCCGGCCTGGCGCTCGTGCCGGTCTATGCCTTCTACTTTCTTCTCGAGAAGAAGGGCATCGAGTCGAAGTGGACTGACTATCTTCCCATTGCCAACTCGGAGGCAAAGAACGAACTGGTGTTCGTGTTGAAATCGATCAACGACTGCCTCATCGTGTTCTTCCGGAGCCAGGTGCTCGTGGCCATTTGCGACGGCATTCTCTACACCATTGGCTTCCTGATCATTGGGATCCCCTACTCCATCCTGCTGGGCGTGATGGCCACGGTGCTCACTATGATTCCTTTCCTCGGGGCCATCGCCACGTGCGCCACGGCGCTGGTCATTGCCTTCGCCCAGCATCCCGGATGGCAGGGTCCGCTCGGAGTGCTTGCGGTGTTCGCGGTCGTTCAAACCCTGGAAGGCTTCGTCATCCAGCCCAAGATTATGGGCGACCGCATCGGGCTGCATCCGCTGACGATCATCGTCGCGCTGATGTTCGGCACCACGTTGCTGGGCGGCATTCTGGGGGGCATCCTGGCCATCCCGCTGACCGCCGCCGGCCGCGTGCTCATGTTCCGCTACGTCTGGAAGCGGCCGGACGCGCGGGCGCCCGGTTGAGACGGGCGTTCGTAATCCCTCAACCAGGTGGGGCGAGCGTCCTCGCGAGCCGTTTGATTACTCAGCATTGCTTGGCTT
>CAZZAQ010000714.1:0-3123 GCA_964652165.1 uncultured Bifidobacterium sp. | reverse complement strand
CGTCCGCGCTGGGTGAACGGCCGAACTCGCCGCCCCAGATGACGAGCGTGTCTTTCAACATGCCCTTCTGCTTGAGGTCGGTGAGGAGGGCGGACAGCGGTTTGTCGATCTCGGTGGCCTTGCCGCGCAGGGCGACTTCCAGATTGTTGTGGTGGTCCCAGCCGCCGTGCCAGACCTGCACGAAGCGCACGCCCTTTTCGAGCAGGCGCCGGGCGATGAGCATCTGACGGCCTTGCTGGGTATTCGTGCCGTAAAGCTCCTGCGTTTCCTTCGATTCCTTGCCGATGTCGAAGGCGTCAGTGGCTTCCATCTGCATCTGGTAAGCAAGTTCGTAAGCCTGAAGACGCGCTTCGAGCTGGCCGTCCTTCTTGAGGTTTTGGGCGTGGACTTCGTTGAGCTGGTGCAGAAGGTCGAGCTGCTTGCGCTGCTCGGGGAGGGAGACGTACTGGCTCTTGATGTTTTCAATGAGCTTGTCGATTTGCGTGTTGGCCGTGTTGACGCTCGTGCCCTGGTAGGCGCCCGGCAGGAAGGCGCAGCGGAGGTTTTCCGCGCTGGTGCCGCCGGGGGCCAGCGAGATGAAGCCGGGCAGGTTCTGGTTTTCGGTGCCGAGGCCGTAAGTGACCCATGAACCGACGCTGGGCTTGACCAGCCGCAGCGAACCGGTGTTCATCATGATCGTGGCGGCGGTGTGGTCGGGGATGTCGGTCCACATCGACCGAATGACGGCCAGATCATCGATATGCTTGCCCAGGAGCGGAAAGACTTCGCTCACCTCGACGCCGCTTTTGCCCTTCTTCTCGAATTTGAACGGCGAGGCGAATCCGGTGCCGCCGCCGCTTTCGCCGGGCAGCGATTTGTCATCGAACTTGTCGAGTGCGGGTTTGGGGTCCCAGGTGTCGATGTGCGAGGGCGCGCCGCTGGCGAAGATGTGGAGAATGCGCTTGGCCTTGGGAGTGAAATGCGGCTGGCGCGGCGCGAGCGGCGAGTAGGCGTCCGGCCCGGCGGCCAGGCCCTCGGGCGCGGGCAATACGCCCAGGCCGACGAGGCTGGTGAGGGAGAGCGCGCCGAATCCCAGGCCCATTCGGTTGAGGAATTGGCGGCGGGTGAAAATCAGGTCCTCCGGACGATTCTCGCAGTCTCTACAGGTTCGCTCGAGCATAACTTTGGAGTGGCGGTCGCGGCGGGGGCCTGCACAGGAAGCCCATCACCACGCGGTTTTCCACGATTCTGTGCTTTGGCGGACAATAGCAAAAAATGGCCGCCTGACAACACACAACTTCAGTTGTCTTCCTTGATGCTCGAAACCTTCCCGGCGACGGCCCGGGCCCCTTTGGGATCCAGCACGAGCGCCCGGAAGCGCCACTCCTGGCGCGGCTCGATGACTTGCGTGTAGTCGCTGGCCTTCCCGGCCGGATTGCCCCTGGCGTCGGTCAACTCGAGCTCGACCCTCACGCCAAATCGTTGCTGGTCGGACGTGTTCTTGATGGTGCCGACAGCGTGAATCAGGCTGCCGGACTTGGCCTTTTCCATCGTCACGGCGCTGGGCTTTAAGTCGTCGATGGATTTCGGGCTTTTCGGGACAGGCGCAGGCGCAGGCGCAAGCGCAGTGGCAATGTTGGATGGCTCCGGCTTGCCAGCCGCCATGTTCGTGGCCGGATTCGTTGGAGCCGATTTCGCGACCGGCAGCTCGGGCTTCTTCGCGCCGGGACCAACCATGAAATACCAAGCGCCCCCGGCCAGCGCCGCCAGGACCAATAGCACGAGCGCTCCGGCCAGCAAGGGCGATTTCTTCCTATGGCCGCATTGGGGACAAAAGGCGATATCAGCTTCGCGCCGCGCGCCGCACGACGGACAGGTCCTGAACTCCTTCGTGGCCGTTCCGGGAGACGAGGCTTGGGGCACTTGAAGAGGCGGCATGTCGGATTCCGACGCGGGCGCGGAAGTTCCAGTCCCGATCTCGGACGGCAGCGGAGGCGAGGTCGCAGGCTCCGCCGCCGATTCGGAAAGCAGCGTGCTTTGGCCGCAGTGGGGACAGTCGATCTTCAAGCCGACGCCCTGCGCGGGGAATTCAATCGGGCTGCCGCAACCCTCACAGTTGCACCTCAGGAAATGCTGGTCGCTCATGCTCGAAGCGTCCCCGAACGGCGTGCGGAATAGCGGCTGGCCGGGGACGAGAGAGTGAATCATACAAGCGCAGCCAAGTTCAAGCCGCAGTGACGAAAGCTGCGGAATAGCGTAGCTGCGACCGTGAGGTCGCGGGCTGGATTCCCATTCAAGAGTCTCTGAGTGCGCCGCTTCTCTGTCGTTCACTGGTCGCATCCTCCGAGTTGAACCACCGAGGAACGGCGGACACTGAGCTTCAGCGCAAACGGGAGCGAAATCGATGCCGTCGCCCAACCTCCTGCGTCCCCCTCCCGCGACCTCACGGTCGCAGCTACGCTAATCACTACGGCCGCTTCGCGGCCAGGGCAGGCGAGACGCCTGCCCTACGTTGCCGGGCCCTTGGGCCGGCTTTCCAAGCAGTGCCAGGCCGTGTAGGTTCGGGGCGCTTTGCAAATCTCCGCGTTGTGTCACTCCCGCTTCCTTTGGGTCTGCCTTGTGGGCGCACTCTGCGGGCAGGCCATCTCAACCGCCTCAGAAGCTCCTGGCACTCGACGCATGGCCGAACGGCTTCTGCAAATCATCCAGCGCGCCGGCCCCGAGCGCAATCCGTACGCCAACCGCGCCCGCGCCGACTTCGCTCGCGACGCTCTCGCTGAATTGCGCGGCGATCCCGAGCGCGAGATGGACCTGCAGCTCATGCTCGCCCACGAATCGCTCCAGGGCGGCGATAGCGCCACCGCCGCGCAGTCCTTCCGCCGACTCATGGACCTGCTCGCCCGGCACCGACCCCAGGTGCTCGCCACCAACCGCTCGCAGCTTCGCCTTTACCTGGCGCAAAGCTTCCTCCGCCTCGGCGAGCAGCAGAACTGCCTGACCAATCACACCACGGAATCGTGCCTGTTGCCGATCCGCGCCGCCGGAGTGCATCGCCTGCCCGCCGCCTCGCGATCCGCCATCGCAGTCCTCAACGAGCAACTGGCCGAATTCACCAACGACCTTTCCGCCCGCTGGCTCCTGAAC
>CAZZAQ010000713.1:0-3126 GCA_964652165.1 uncultured Bifidobacterium sp. | reverse complement strand
TCAAGCAGGCGGGCAAGACCGGCAAGGTGAAAGTCATCGGCCTCGGCTTGCCGAGTGAGAACCGCCGTTACGTCAAGGAAGGCGTAACCGACAGCGTGATTCTCTGGAAGACCGAAGACCTCGGCGCGCTCACCGTCCGCGCCGCCCACGCGCTTGCCACCGGCGCGCTCAAGACGGGGGACAAGAACTTCAATGCCGGCCCGTTGGGCGAGTTCGAGATCGCCGGCGACAACATTCTCCTTGGAACACCCTTCATCTTTAACAAGGACAACATCGATCAGTTCGACTTTTGAGGCATTGAACCATGTTCAGTTGCGCTGCGCCTTGACTCGGATGAACACGTTGCTGCCCGGCGGCAGGCCGCAAATCGTTTCGTTCGTGCCAAGGAGGAAGCGGTTGGTTTGGACGGTGAGCGCGAACCAATTGGCGCCGATCACGTTGGTCTTGAACTCGGGCATCACCGAATAATTGCTGGCGCCGGTGGACTTAAACGTCAGGTTGCTTCCGACTGCCAGGTCCACGATGCGGACGGTGGGCGGCGGGACGGTGAGGATGCTCCCGCCGAACCCGTGAATAGCGCATTGATACGTGTAATTCGACGCCGCCAGCGGCACCGTCCAGGTAATGGTCCCCGAGGACGTGGGGTTATTCAGGGCGCCGGTGCTGTTGATGCGGAAGGGATGGAAGGTGGTGGTGTTGACCGCAAACGTGTAGGTCTCGCCGCGCACCACCGTGAGCGTCGGGTTTTGGCCCGTCGTCCCGTTGAACGAGTAGAAGAAGCCTGGGGCGGTGACGCTGAAATCCGCCCCGCGCGCTTCCGGAACCAGCGGAAACAAAACCAGGGCGGCGGAAAAGACGCTCCAGAGTCCGACGCGACGGGTGAAGTGAACAGGACAGGCAGACCGCAAGGTGGCAGGCCCGCAGGCGGCGGTGGAATGGGTCGGCGATTTCATGGTGGCAAATCGTGATCAAACAGCTCTTCCCGCATCCCAATGAAAGAGCCTGTCTGGATCTAGGTTATTGCTACTGTGCCTTCCGCAAAAAGGCAATGCTCTTTTCAGCGTAATCCCTCAGTCAGGTGGGGCGAGCGTCCTCGCGAGCCGCTTGATTACTCAGCGTTTCTTGGCTCCGGCTCGCGAGGACGCTCGCCCCACCGGACTTCACTGAGGGATTACGTCTCTTTGCGCCCCGCTCTAACCGTGCCCTCGCTCCGTGATCGACACGGGCTTCAGGGTTGCCTACGCTGCGCGGCGGATTACCGGCCGCACCAACGACAACGGTTCGCCTTGTCAGCGCCGGCCCGCAGTTGCAAACGCCAATAGCCATGAAGATCAGCCGCATTCTCTGCCAGGTCCTCCGCGTCGAGCGCGTCGCCGCCAAGACCGCCAGTTGCCAGGATGTCGTCCTCGTGCGCGTGCGCGCTGCCGACGGCCTGGAAGGCGTCGGGGAAGCCGACGCCTCGCCCGAGGTGATCAAGGCCATCGTGGACGCGCCGTTCAGCCACAACATCGCCTGCGGCCTCCGGGAAATCCTGCTCGGCGAAAACCCGATCGAAACCGAACGGCTTTGGCAGAAGATGCTCCGCCGGACCCAGTATTTCGGGCGCACCTCAGTGACGCTCGCCGCAATGAGCGCCGTGGACATGGCGCTGTGGGACCTGAAAGGCAAAAGGTTCGGCGTGCCGGTCCACACGCTGCTCGGGGGCAAACAGCACAGTCGAATCAAGGCGTACGCCAGCATCCTCTTCGGCCGGGACGGCGCGGAGACGCGCGACACCGGCCGCCAATGGATCCAGCGCGGCTACCGCGCCGTGAAGTTCGGCTGGGAGCCGATGGGCCAGAGCGAAGCGCTCGACCTGGAATTGGTCCGCGGCGCGCGGGAAGGCCTCGGGCCGGAAAACACGCTGCTGATCGACGCGGGGTGTGTATGGGACGCCCGCACCGCGTTGCGCCGGGCGCAACAGTTCGCCGACTTCAACGCCGGCTGGCTCGAGGAGCCGCTGCGCCCGTGGGACATCGACGGGTACGTCTGGCTGCGCGACCGGTCGCCCATTCCCATCGCGGCGGGCGAGGCCGAGTGCGGACGCGAATCGTTCCGGCCGTTCATCGACCGCCACGCGCTCGACATCTATCAAGTGGACCCGTCGCGCTGCGGTTTCACCGACGCGGCGTTCATCCGCGCGCGCGTCGAGGAGATCAATGCCCGGCTCTGCAACCATTGCTACACCAGTCCGGTTACCGTGGCGGCCTCGCTCCACTGGCTCTGCACGTGCCGCGACGCATTCCTGTTCGAGGATTGCGTGGACGATTCGCCCATGCGCCACGAATTGACCCTGGAGAAATTCCAGGCGGGCGCCGACGGCTTCATCACCGTGCCCGACGGGCCGGGTCTGGGCTTCACGCTGGACGAAGAGTTCATCAAGCGCCACCTCGTCGAGCAATCGGGTTAGCCCGGGTATTTCATGGCGCTCATGAAACGCCCACAGCCCGTAGCCGCCGAGGTGAGGAGGCGGACTCGTTTCCCTCATGGCAACATCCGCCTCCTCACCTCGGCGGCTACGGCGCGTCTGAAATATTCGAGCTTGCCATGACGACTGAGCCGCGCGCGGTCGAACCCAGTTCCCGGCGCTGGATGATTCTGGCGTTCCTGATGGCGCTCTGCTTCATCAGTCACTTCAATCGCGCCAGCATCACCACGGCCAGCGATGAACGGATCATGAAGCAGTTCGGGATCTCGCCTGAAGACATGGGCATCATCTATTCGGCGTTCCTGGCCGTTTACACCCTCTTCATGATTCCCGGAGGTTGGCTGATTGACCGCCGGGGGCCGCGGCTTGCGCTGATGTGCATGGGGCTGGGCTCCGCGTTGTTTTGCGCCTTCACGGGCGGGATCGGCTTTGTATTCATCACCGCCGGCCAGGTCTGGCTGGCGTTGCTCGTCGTGCGATCCCTGATGGGTTCGATGACCGCGCCGCTTCACCCGGGCGCGGCGCGCGCGGCGGGCAACTGGTTCCCGCCCGGCCAACAGTCTCTCGCCAACGGCCTCATCACGGCCGCGTCCGTCCTGGCTTACGGAGTCGTGCATCCCGTGTTCGGTGCGCTGATTGACCGGTTTGACTGGCCTGTA
>CAZZAQ010000712.1:0-3136 GCA_964652165.1 uncultured Bifidobacterium sp. | reverse complement strand
TGCTGAATGAAACAAAGGAGACCGGCTCTTCCGGTCACGCATCACGCATCACGCATCACGCATCACTTCCCGACCTCATCCTCATCGACGGTGGGAAGGGCCAGCTCAGCGCGGCGTGTGCGGAACTGGCGAAACTTGGATTGGCACACATTCCCGTCATCGGCTTGGCCAAAGAGTTCGAGGAGATTTACCGCCCCGGTGAGAGCGGGCCACTGCGATTGAGCCACGATTCCGGCGCGCTGAAATTGTTACAACGGGTGCGCGATGAATCACATCGTTTTGCCAATACCTACAACGCCCAACTGCGTTTGAAAAAGATTTCTGAAAGCTTACTTGACGAATTTCCTGGCATCGGCGACCAACGCAAGGCGGCTTTGTTGAAAAAATTCGGGTCGGTGCAGCGATTACGTCTGGCGACGGTTGAGAAAATCGCCGAAGTGCCCGGTTTCGGCGGCAAGGCGGCGGCGGAACTCAAAGCGTTTCTCGAAGCGCGCACCATTACGAGCCGCGCCGAGGAGGGTGATTCAGCTCCAGGCTGAGGCGCCATGAGGAGGGTTGGACCTGCTCCTGTGCCTCAATGTAGAGGAGGCGCTCTGCCTGCCTGCCCTGGGAGCGCCGGCATCCTGCCGGCGCATGGCTTGCTTGTGAGTCGAGAAACTCGCCGGCAGGATGCCGGCGGTCCCAGTCAGACGGTCCATCGCCCCGGTGGGCGCCCGCGCTCGGAAGTCGAAGCAACCCATGATTCCTCCTGACCCCAGGACGCTCCGTGCCCGGCGCGTCAGCTCCCTGGTGCTCGGCCTCGGCACGCTCATGTTGTTTTGGCGCACCGGCGGCCACGGCTTCATTCTGCTCGACGACGCGGGCTACGTCCGGCTCAACCTCGACGTCGCCCGCGGCCTGTCCTGGGAGGGTGTGAAGTGGGCCTTCACCACCGGCGAGATGAGCAACTGGCATCCGCTCACCTGGTTGTCGCACATGCTGGATTGTTCGATCTTCGGCCTGAATCCGGGCGCGCATCACCTCGTGAGCGCGGCGTTGCACGCCTTGAATTCGGTGCTGCTCTTTCAACTCGGCGTCCGGCTCACCGGGGCAACGTGGCGCAGCGCGTTCGTGGCCGCGCTCTTTGCCTGGCATCCTTTGCACGTTGAATCCGTCGCGTGGATCTCCGAGCGCAAGGACGTGCTCAGCGGACTGTTCTTCATGCTCACGCTGCTCGCCTACGTCGGGTACGTGCGCAAGCCGAGTTTCTGGCGCTGCGGCCTCACCGCGCTGCTCCTGGCGCTGGGCCTCATGGCCAAGCCGATGCTCGTCACGCTGCCCTTCGTGATGCTCCTGCTCGACTGGTGGCCGTTGAACCGGTGGCGCGGCGGCCCGACTGAATCAAACCCCGTCGAACCGGCGCGGGCTGCGGCTTCCCTGCCCAGTAACCTGAAGGTAGGGCGCGCCGCTCCGCGCGCGCCGCACTCGACATCCCGGACCGGCGCGCGCGGAGCGACGCGCCCTACCATCCATTCGTGGTTCAGGGGTTCAATGCGCGAATTCTTTCGGAGGATTCTCTCTTCGAACCGCCAAAGTAGGGCAGGCACCTCGCCTGCCCTGGCCGCGCAGCGGCCAAACGGGGACGCGCCTCCGGCGCTGGGCAGGCGAGACGCCTGCCCTACGTTCCCAGCCCTGAAACTCATTCTTGAAAAGCTTCCCTTCTTCGCGCTCGCCGCGGCGGCTTCGGTCGTGACGATCCTCGTCCAACACCACGGCAAAGCCATGGTGCCCACGAAAGTTTTTTCCTTTGGCGACCGGCTGGGCAACGCGCTCGTCAGTTATCTGGAGTACCTTGCCAAGCTCGTCTGGCCCGTGAAGTTGGCAGTTTTCTACCCGCATCCCGGCGCCCGAGCCGGATGGCTCGTGGCGCTCGCGGCTGTCGTGCTGGTGGTCATTTCGATTGGAGTGGCGGCCAACGCCCGCCGGCGCGGTTACCTCCTCACTGGCTGGCTTTGGTTCCTCGGCATGCTCGTACCGGTCATCGGACTGGTGCAGGTCGGAGACCAGGCGCTGGCGGATCGTTACACCTATCTGCCGTTCATCGGCGTGAGCTTCATGCTCGCGTGGGTGGCGGCCGAAGCTGCTGCGAAATGGCCGCAAGTTGCCCCTGGGATCGCCGCGCTCGGCTGGGTGTTGCCGGCGGGGTGGATGATTTGCGCATCGCTGCAGCTTCGCCATTGGCAGAATAACGAGACGCTATTTACCCATGCCCGTGCCGTGACGCGGAATAATTACGTTGCCGACACGATCGTCGGAAAGATGCTTCTTTCGCGGGGCCAGCTCGACGAAGCCCGGGCCTGTCTTGCGAGCGCCCTCCGCGCGCGCCCGACCTACGGCCAGGCCCTGGCCGGCATGGGCGATCTTCACGCCGCGCAACAGCAGTTCGACGACGCCATCCGGTTTTACGCGGAGGCCTTGCGGCTGGAGCCGCACCTTGCTGACGCGCAAAACGCCTGGGGCGGCGCCCTCCTGGCGCTAGGCAAGCCACAAGATGCCGTCGAACACTTTACGGCCGCCACGCATCTCGACCCGACGCTGGCTGAAGCCGAGTTCAATCTGGGGCTCGCGTTCCGACAACTTCGCCGCCCAAACGAGGCGACAGGGGCGTTCCGGCGCGCCTTGTGGGTCCAGCCGCAGAACCTTCAGGCGCGGCTGTCGCTCGCGGATAGCCTTGCCGAAACCGGCCAACCGCGGGCCGCGCTCGCACTGCTGCAAGCCGTCGTGCAAGCACGGCCCGAGGCCATTGACGCGCTCCACCGCATCGCATGGATTCTTGCCACCTGTCCGGACGACAGCGTGCGCAACGCCACGGAAGCCGTCACCTTTGCCGCGCGGGCGTGCGAACTCACTGCCCATCGACATGCCGCCAGCCTGGCAGCGCTCGCCGCAGCCTATGCGGAAGCCGGCCGATTCGACGATGCGGTCGCCACCGCCCGGAAGGCCGAGGGACTCGCGGCGCGCGCGGGCGAGAAAGAATTGTTGGATGTCATCCGCCGCGCGCTGACTGCGTTTGGGACACGCTCCGCGTTTCGCGACAGACCGTCCGCCCCGGCCCCCTGACTCCATCCGGGGACTGGGTGGGACGAGGCTGACCACG
>CAZZAQ010000711.1:0-3137 GCA_964652165.1 uncultured Bifidobacterium sp. | reverse complement strand
TGTGCCGCCTCATGCTTCATCGCTGGATCAAAAACTGAGTTTCCAAACAGGCTCTTAGGCCGCGTCAGCCACACGACAATCAATGCGCCTATTGTTCCACTCAGACCACCCCCAAAAAACACCGATGCCAATATGTTTAAGATAGACCCACAAACTGTAACCGTGATCGCCAGTGTTCTGAGCGGCGGCGTTATGGGTGCCATCATTGGTGCCGTTGCCAGCGGATACCGTGAGCGGAAACGCGACCGAGAGCACCGCAAACGAGAGTTTCGCGGTTATCTCGCCGAGTTGCGTTCCAGAGTTGAGCGCATTCCGCATACGCCAGACAAAGTTCCCGAGCTTTTCAGCAGTTACACCAGCTTGATTCATGCCTTCCATAGGGAGCGCGCCAAGGTGTATGGCGATTTTCTGCCTCTGGCAGAATGTGAACGATTGACTAGACGCCTCGGCGGATTGCGCTACGAGGAAATAACCGGCACACCAAACAAATACCCACGCGACATTATTGCGGAGGCGATTGATGAGCTTATTCGTTTTACGGACGCGGCCTAACGACCCGAAGCAGGCATGAGTTGAGTCGGTGGCCACGATCGGCGACAACAGCGAGTGCCATGAAAAAACAATGCCCAACTCATGTCGGGAGGCGTTCTACGCTTCAGAACCTCGAAACTCACGTTCGCGGCGGACACTCTTCCATGCTGCGACGAGGTTGGCCGCCATCCGTTCGATGCTGAACTGCTGCTCCACCGCGTCGCGTCCGCGTTGGCCGAGTTGCCGGGCGTGCAACGGGTCTTGCAGCAGGCGCTCGACCGCGTCGGCGAGGGACTTCGGATCGCCCGGCTCGCACAGCACGCCGCCGCCGGTCGCGTCGAGAAGCTCCGGAAACGCCGCGTGCCTCGGCTGCACCACCGGCACGCCCGCCGCCCAGGCCTCGAGCAGGTAAAGCCCGAAGGCCTCGCCGTAAAGCGCGGGCGTGGAGAAGACGGACAACGATTGGAAAAACTCCAGCTTCCCCGCCCGATGGACATTCGGGAAAAACCGCGTCTGCTCCAGCACGCCGGCTTCAGCCAGCTTTTGCTTGAGCGCGGCGACCAACGGCTCGTCTGACGGCCCGCAACCGCCGCCGACGTGGAGCCGCAGTTCGCGCGCCGTGTCGCGGCGTTTGAGCAGCAGGTAGGCCTCGACCAGCGTGTCGAGTCCCTTCTCCCGGCACATGCGCGCGAAGTAGCCCAGCGTCGGCGGCCGCGCCTCGTTCTTGGGAACCTCGAAGCCGGGAAGATGAATGCCACTGGGCACGACGCGGACCTGAGCCGGCCGCAGCGCGAGCCGGCGCTGCATCAGGTCGGCGAAGTAGCGCGAGGGCGGCAGGAACAAATCGACTTCGCGGCATCGCTCTGCCAGCGTGCGCCAAGCCGCCTCGCGCAACGGGTCCGGCAGCGCGTCCAGAAACGTGTCTTCGCCTGAAAGCAGGCAGGTCACCGGCGCCTTCAACTCGGACTTCAACCGCCGCGCCAGGCCGGCGAGCAGCGCGTTGGAGAGACAGAGCACGTCGGGCTTCGGCTGGGTCTGGAGCCAGGCGATGAGCGCATCGAGTTCGCGCGCCTGGTGGCCGGCTTCGCCGCGGAGCATCGAGAGCGTCAATTCGCCGGCCTCCGACGCGCGCGTCGTGGCGGCGCGTCCCGAGGCCCAGCGGAGAGCAGTCCGGGAGGCCAAAGGCTTGAGCATCCACGCCGGCAGCCGGCGGAAGAGCGCCGACTTCTGTTCCAGATACACGTTGATGCCGCTGTAGAACACCGGGGTGCCGGCGCTTTGGTCCGGCTCGTCGAGCGTCAGCGGCAGGTAGAGCGGCACCATCAGCGCGTGGTGCCCGGCCTGGCGAAGCGCGGCGACGAGCGCGTTGTCGCGCAGGCAGCCGCCACAATACATGCCGCCGGCGCCCGGAGTGATCTGGACGATGTTCATCGGCCGGGCCGCCGCGGCAACCGGGGCGGGTAGCAGGATGGAGATCGAGTCGGTGACATTCGCGAGTTCAGCCTAGGTTGCCGGCTCCCGCGTCGCAAGCCGCCTTGGCAGCCTCCTCGACGTATGGTCCTGGCGTCGCGCGCAGGAACCAATTCCGGCCGGCCGGCCTCGAACAGGAGGCAACAGAGGGAACAGAGGCATTCAACCCCCGGAGGAGATTGGCGGCGAACGCCAGTTTGCCTCTATGGCGAGTTGCGGCATAAGAGGCTGCCCGATCCTCCTGCTTTGGACTGGCCGATGACGCATTTTTCCGGATTCAAACCAGTTGCCTTCCAGCCCATTTCGGCAAAACATCGGGGCCTATGAAAACCACAACCCCATTGCTGCTCGCTCTCGCCCTGTTCACCGCCACGCCGGCCGCGTTCTCCGCGGACTGGATGAACCTGCTCGACGGCGCCGACCTCGAGAAACACTGGACGACCACCGGCAACTGGTCGCTCAAAGACGGCGTCGCCACCCTCACACCGCGTCCCGGCGAGAAAGGCTGGACGCGCTGGACCGCCTATCTCTGGTCGAAAAAGACTCACGGCGACTTCGAGATCGAGTTCGACTACATGGTTCAGAAAGGCGGCAACAGCGGATTCTATTTCCGGGTTGGCGATGTGAATGACCCGGTCGCCAAGGGCATCGAGGTGCAAATCTACGATTCCGCCAGCCAGCCCGCGACCAAGCCGCTCAACGACCACGACAGCGGAGGCATCATTCCCGGAGTGCCGCCCACCAAACGGGTCGCCAAGCCGGCTGGTGAGTGGAACAAGTTTCACATCACTTGCAAGGCCGACAAGCTGACGGTCGTGCTCAATGGCGAGACGGTCAACGAGGTTGACTTGACCAAAGGCGCCCTCGGCCAGCGGCCAAAGACCGGCAACATCGGCTTCCAGGATCACGGGCTGCCGCTTTCATTGCGCGATATCCGCGTGCGAGAGCTCCAGTGAGCGGTGAGCGGCAGAGGCGAAATCATCGGCGTCCATGCGATCCGAGCGAAGCCTGGTAGGACAGGCATCTTGCCTGTCTGCGGGGCTTCCAGCCCCAGTCTCCCTAACGGGCAAGATGCCCGTGGCGACAGGCTGGAAGCCTGTCCTGCTTTGTAGCCGCGTCCCTGCGCTAGCGCTGGC
>CAZZAQ010000710.1:0-3138 GCA_964652165.1 uncultured Bifidobacterium sp. | reverse complement strand
CGCGGTTTGTAAGTATCAGGGTCGATGCGCGGGCCGGTTTCCGCATCGTCGGCCAACTCCATGATGTAGTAGAAGTATCCTCCCTCGGCGCTGCTGCGGCCGACTTGCAGCACGTCGACCAGGCCGGGATGGGTCCGGGAGATGGGTTCGAATTTCTGGATGCCCTGGAACTCCCGCTCGAACGGCTTGTCGCTGTCGAATCTGGCCCGGTAAACGATTTTCACGGCACGGAACGTCCCCAAAACGTTTCGCGCCAGCCTGACTTCGCCATAGCTGCCTGTACCCACGCAGCGACCTACCTCGTGGTCGGCAATCTGGGCTGGCGGGTTCGGCGTGCTGGGCATCTGGTGGCTCCTCTGGCCGGTTCGTGTGTACGGGGGAGCGCGAGAAAAGTAAACCGAAAAATTCAGCTTCGCAGCACCTTTCGCTTGCCTTGGATTGCCGGCTTGCCGAGTCTGCCCCCCACTTATGGCCAAGCGCGCGCTCATCACGGGCATCACCGGTCAGGACGGTTCCTACCTGGCGGAGCTGCTGCTCTCGAAGGAGTACGAGGTGCATGGAATCATCCGCAGGGCGAGCACATTCAACACCGGACGGCTCGACCACATTTACGCCGATCCTCACCAAAGCAGCGCGCGGCTCAAGCTCTACTACGGCGACCTGGCCGACGGCAGCGGCCTCGCCCGACTGCTGGCCGCCATTCAGCCCGATGAAGTTTACAATCTGGCCGCCCAAAGCCACGTGCGCGTCAGTTTCGATTGCCCCGAATACACGACCGACGTGGGCGCCACGGGCACCGTGCGGCTGCTCGAAGCCATTCGCGAGGCCGGCTTGAAACCGCGCTTCTATCAGGCTTCGTCCAGCGAAATGTATGGCAAAGTTCGAGAGGTGCCGCAGACGGAGAGCACGCCTTTCTATCCCCGCAGCCCGTACGCCTGCGCGAAGGTTTGCGCCTTCTGGCTCACGGTGAACTACCGCGAGTCCTATGGCCTGCACGCCAGCAACGGCATCCTTTTCAACCACGAATCGCCCCGGCGCGGCGAGACCTTCGTGACGCGCAAAATCACCCGCGCGGTCGCCCACATCCTCTGCGGGCTCCAGGACAAGCTGTATCTCGGCAATCTCGATGCCCGGCGCGATTGGCGCTACGCCAAGGAATTCGTCGAGGCGATGTGGCGGATGCTCCAGCAGCCCGAGCCGGACGATTACGTCATCGCCACCGGCGAAACCCACAGCGTGCGCGAGTTTCTCGAACTGGCCTTCAGCCACGTGGGACTCGACTGGAACAAGCACGTCGAGATTGACCCGCGCTACTTCCGTCCGGCCGAAGTCGATCTGCTCATTGGCGATCCTTCCAAGGCCCGGCGGAAGCTCGGCTGGGAAGCGAAAACCAAATTCAAGGAACTGGTGAAGTTGATGGTGGATGAGGACGTTCGCCGGCTGAAAGAGCACCGGGAAGGGCGGGGGAAGTTGGCCGGTTGATCCGAGTCGTTGAAGCGTTGAAGCGTTAAAACGTTAAATCGTTGAAATGTTAAATCGTGGAATTCCGGCCCGCCGTCGCCGTCGCTTCAACGGTTCAAGTGCTTAGCCCGGACATTTCACACGCTTCGCACTGCAGCCGTCTCCTCTCATTAACACCCCGCTTCAGCGGGGTGTTGGGGCAGCGCGAGATCAGAAACCGTTTCAACGGTTTCTCCCACCTTTGCGAAACGGTTGAAACGGTTTCGACGACCCTCGACGCGCCTACACCCATCTGAAACGGGGTGTTAACGAAACCGGCGCTTCGGCATAGGAGACGACTGTGCAATGTCCGGATTAACGATTCACCGATTCACCGATTTAACGATTCACGGATTCACGAGCCAAGCGTGCCTGCCGGAGATAATCCTCATACGCCAGCCCAATCCCCGTCTTCAAATCGATCTGTGGCCGCCAGCCCAAGGCAAAGAGCCGGGAACTGTCCAGGAGCTTTCGCGGTGTGCCGTCCGGCCGGGAGGAATCCCAAACAATTCGGCCTTGGAAACCGATGATCCCGCAAACCAATTCCGCCAGTTCCTTGATGGATAGGTCCGTGCCGAAGCCGACGTTGATGATCTCCTCCTGGCTGTGTCGTTGCATCAGCAACACGCAGGCCCGGGCCAGATCTTCGGAGTACAGAAACTCGCGCAGTGGGGAACCCGTGCCCCAGCAAGTCACACGGTCCGCGCCGGCCACTTTGGCTTCGTGAAACTTCCGAATGAGCGCCGGGATGACGTGCGATGTTTCGAGATCGTAGTGGTCATTCGGCCCGTACAGATTCGTCGGCATGGCGCAAATGAAGTCGCACCCGTGCTGCCGCCGGTAGGCCTGGCAGAGCTTGATTCCAGCGATCTTGGCGATGGCGTACCACTGGTTGGTCGGCTCCAGCGGTCCGGTCAGCAGGTGCTCCTCTTTCATCGGCTGCGGCGCGAACTTGGGATAAATGCAGGAACTGCCCAGGAACAACAGCTTCTTCACTCCGGCGCGAAACGCGCCGTGGATCAGGTGGTTCTGGATTTGCAGGTTCTCGAACAGGAATGACCCCGGCTGCCGATCATTGGCCACGATGCCGCCGACCCTGGCCGCGGCCACAAAGACGAACTCCGGCTCCGTTTCCGCGTAGAAACGCTCCACGGCATTCGCGTCAAGAAGGTCGACCTCCTGGCGCGTGCGGCCGATGAGGTGCTTGAATCCCTGCCGCTGCAGTTCGCGCCAGATGGCGCTGCCTGCCAGACCACGATGGCCGGCCACGTAAACGCGCGAAGATTCGTTCATCGTCATCGACTGCCAGACTACACAAACTGGACACCACATGGACAGGCTTGACTTGTTTCAAGACAGGCCTTGGCCCGCCAGGGGGTTCGCTCAAACCGGCGCGAAGGCGACCACCCAAACCGGGCGGACACCCATTCGCTTCAAAGCCCCGATGCAAGGCGCGTTTCCCGTTGGAGTGAGCCAGAAGTTCAGCAGCCCAACGGGGCTGGCACGGCCGCTGCTCAAAGAGGAGCGCGCGGTTCGTGAAGGGCAATCAGTGAACGCGAAGAACTCGTACTAAACCGCCCTTCGCAGTCGTTCACGCCGCGACGAAAGAAAGACAAAATGAAAATCAGCACCAACCAC
>CAZZAQ010000709.1:0-3140 GCA_964652165.1 uncultured Bifidobacterium sp. | reverse complement strand
CGAAACAGCAGACAGGCTGTCTGCGCTACGAACCGAGCGCGGGTGCGCCGGAGTAATGCAGGCTGCTTGCTCTGCCTGTCAGCCCTTGGGCGCCGCGGCGCGTTGCCCGACTTCGTCAATCGTCCTCCACCCGCTTTTCGTCCACAGATCGTCCGCTTTGACAAATGAGGCCATTTGTGGTTTCCTCAGCGCGTAACCACACACCCCCAACCGGTGCGCTGAATCGGCCTGAGAGATGTTTGTCCGTCCCAGCCTCAGTTCTTCGCCGTATCGGCGGTTGGCGCCCCGCTCTGGCATGATGGGACACGCCAGGCGCGCCGTGGGGAAACGTGTCTGGATGGGTGATCGTGGACACGCTTTGCCGGCGGTCCATGATGCGACGGTGTTGAATTATGACAGTGACCTTTTACTCCGGCCTCCGGGCGTTGCGCTGCGTTCTCCCCTTCGGACTGGCACTGGCCGTGTTCATCGGCGCTCAATCCATGCTGGTTGCCGCGGCGCCAACCAATGACAATTGTTCGGGCGTCGTCGTCATTCCTGGGACCGTCTCCCCGGGCTCGCCCTTTTTCGGGCCGGTCGTGAGCATCGCCGCGGCGACCTCGACCGGCGAGGCCGCGCTCAACAACTCCTGCCAGCCAGTCGTGTCGCGCGGGTTGTGGTACCGATTCACTCCGATGAATCCGGGATTTTACACGATTTCGACCTGCGCCGGCGCAACGACCGTTGACGACACGGTGATGGCCATTTACACATCGTCTGGGGGCTGTGCCGGGCCGTTCGTGCAAGTGGCGTGCAACGACGATTTGTGCGGCCCGAGCAGCACGCAGGCCGCCATCACGGCGTCGCTGCTGGCCGATACGACCTACTACCTCGTGGTCTGGAAATACGACAACACCCCGCCTGTGCTGGGCAAGACCAACATCCAGGTGGTGGTGACGTGGCAGACGCCGCCCGAAAACGACACTTGCGTGTCCCCTCAGCCGGTCCTGTTGAACACGCTGGTCGTCGGTTCGACCATCCTTGCGAGCAACAATTACCAACTCTCCGGAGGCGGCTGTTTCAAAGGCGTCCGGCAGACGCCTGCGGCGGGCCTGGGTGGGGACGTGGTGTACTGGTTCGAAGCGCCCGCAGACGACGACTACTCGTTCAAGGTTTACAATTACAGCATCGCGTTTGGGTACAACCTGATGCTGTACGTCGGCGGCTTCTGCCAGCCGGGCGGCAGCCCCCAGACCGTGACGAACTGCATTGCGGCCTCGAACCGCAATTCGGCGGGCAGCGCCGAGGAAATCATGTGTCTGAGCCTGACCAACGGCCAGCAGGTCTACATCTACGTCGACGACACGGGCCCCAACGTGGGCAGCGCGTTCATCCTCGAAGTCACCCGCTGCGTCCGGGAATCGGAAACGAACAACACCCCCGCGTTGGCCTCGCGCCTGGCCTGCGGCATCGAGGGATCCATCACGCCGCTGGGCGACTCGGACTTCTACGCCCTGGGCTCGTTCCCGGCGGGCTCGCGGGCCTTCGTGATGGTGGATGGCGAGTCGGCGGAGCTTGCCAATTTCGATCTGCGCATTACCTCGCTCACAGACACCCTCGAGTATGATGAGTCGGACAACGACATGCAGTTCGGCCAGACTTCGCCCAACGCGGCCGGCGTGCCGTTGGTTGGCGGACCGGCCTTCGTGCGGGTCAACTATCCGAACCGCGACGAGGAACCGTACCGGCTCTATGCGACGGTGCAGCCGCCCGCCGCCTTCGCGGCGCCCGAAGTCGAGCCGAACGATACCGTCGCGAACGCAACATTCGACGCGCGCAGCTACTACTCCGGCAGCCTGACGGGCGCGCCGCTGTCGCTTTCGATGGACATCGACATCTATCAATTCTCCGCCAACGAGGGCGACATCGTCTTCGTCAGCCTGGATTGTGCTCCGGCCCGCACCAACACGGCCATCAATGCCCAACTCGCGCTGCTCGATGTGTTCGGCAACGAGCTGGTGATCGTGGACGGCAGCGCCGGCACTGCTGATCCGGCGCGCACGACAAACAACCTGGGCGCCGTGCAGCCCAGTTTCCCCGCCGAAGCCCTGACTTACCGCTGCGCCGATGGCATCTACCACGTTCGAGTCAGCATCAGCCCGGCTGCAACGGGAGTCTCGGGCACTGGGAACTACCTCCTGTCCATCGCCAGGAACTGCATCGCGGGTTCCGCGGGCGTCAACACGACACCCGCCGTCACGAATTTGTCCGTGACCCCGGCCATCGTTGAAGGCGGCACCGTGACGCTGAACGGCACGATGTACGAGCCGGACCTTGGCAACTGGCTCTCACTGGTCGTGAACTGGGGCGACGGCGCCAGCGAAATCGTCAACTATCCCGAACCGGGCATGATTCCGTTTACTCTCAATCACCAGTACCTCGACGACAATCCGACCGGGACGGCTTCCGACACGTATGTCATTGATGTCACCGTAATGGACGACTCCGGCGCGAGCAGCATGGCCAACGCCTGGGTGATGGCTTCCAACGCGCCGCCGCAGTTCGGCAGCATCGCGGTGACCACGCCGGTCGACACCGGGTCCAACGCCGTGCTCTCGGGCAGCATCGTCGACGCCGGAATGCTGGACACATTCACTCTGTCGGTGAATTGGGGCGACGGCTCGCCCGCGCAGAACTTCAATTACCCGGCCGGCACGACCGCGTTCAACCAGGCCCACAGCTACTCGACGGGCAATACCAACTACAATATCAGCGTCACGTTGCGCGACGACGACACCGGCAGCAGCGCGACGAACCTTTCCGTGCGGGTCAACTCAGGCACCCGCTTCCGCTCGATCGCCAAGCTAGCCAACGGCCGCATTCAGCTTCAACTACAGGGCATGCCCTCGCTGACGTACCGGATTGAATGGTCCGCGAACCTCACTTCCTGGTCGTTGCTCGGCAGCGTCTCCTCCGGCGCCACCGGCTCGTTCAGCTTCGAGGACGTCTCGCCCCCGCCCGGTTCCCGCTTTTACCGCGCGGTTTCTCCCTAGCTCCACTGCCATTGGATTAAGGGCAAGCGACTTTACCGGCCACGATATCCTTACACAGCCATCCCACAGGATTTGAAAAAAGTGTTGGCTTGACGTTGTGAACCTGCC
>CAZZAQ010000708.1:0-3144 GCA_964652165.1 uncultured Bifidobacterium sp. | reverse complement strand
CAACAGCGCGGTTGATGTGTTCCTGTTCGACCGCGTGACGGGGTCGAATTCGCTCGTGAGCCTGAACGCCGATGGCAACGGCAGTCGAACTGGCGCCAGTATCTCGCCCTCCATTACCCCGGACGGCAGCCGCGTGGCCTACGTAAACTTCTCCAGCAACACGACCCCGGCTATTAGCCATGTTTTCGTGCGCGACCTCCCAGCCGGGACGACGACTTGGGCCAGTTCCAACGCGCCCGCCGATTTGCCCGGCTACATAGGCGCCCTCAATCCAGTCCTCAGCGACGACGGCAGCGCCCTGTTTTTCCACGCCTATAACGCGACCGTGACAAATCTCTACCGGTTCGACCTCGCAAGCGGCACGCAGGCGCTGGTCAGCGCGTCGGCTCAAGCCGGCTCAGTCGCAGCGCCGAGTGCGGACGGGCGTTACGTGGCGTACGAAGCGACCAACGTCGTCTTTATCTGGGACGCCCTGTCCGGCGTCAGCACGCCGGTGAGCGTTGACAATGGTGGATTGCCGGCGCCCTCCACCGCAGGGCCGGCCCGGCCGGCCATCTCCGTGGACGGCGCCAAGGTTTGTTTCCTCAGCAACGCGGGGAACCTGACCGCCGAGCCGGCCAATGGCGTGGCGCAGCTTTACTTGCGGGATCTGGCGGCGGGCTCGACGACTCTCTTGAGCGGCGATACCAACGGCGCGACATCCGGCGACCTGGGCGCGATTGTTCCGGTAATGAGCGCCGATGGGAACGTGGTGGCCTTCGAGAGCACGTCCAGCACGATGGTCGCTGAGGATTTCAACCTCGCGCCGGACGTCTTCGTGCGCGACGTGGTCTCCGGCACGACGGCGTTGATGTCGGGGCGCGATGGCGCGTTGCCGTCGGTCACCGGCCCGGCGCTGGCGACGGTTTATCCCAATGCCATCAGCGCCGACGGCCATTACGTGGCTTACGGCAGCCTGGACAACGGGCTGTTCCCTGGCGACACCAACGGCGTGCAGGACATCTTCGTGCGGGACCTGGTGAACGGCACAGTGGAGCCGGCCAGCGTTAGTTCCGCCGGCGCGTTCACCAACACGTTTCACAGCCTCAATTGCGTTCTCAGCGCGGACGGTCGGCACGTGGCCTACGTAGTGAGCAGGCCGGGGTTTCCCGGTCCCTCCGCCGTCTTTTGGCGCGACCTGGAGGCGGGGCAGACCCGCGCCATCAGCGAGCCGCCCGGGAGCGGCCCGTGGGCCGTGAGCGGCGCGCCGACGATTAGCGCCGACGGCCGGTGGGTCGCGTTCCAAACGACCAAGCTCGCCAGCTTGTTTGAACCGGGCATCTCCGATTTTGTCGCCGGCGGAACCACTGCCAGCGATATTATCCTGCACGACACCTTGGCCGGGACCAATTACGTGATCAGCCGCAACATTGCCAACCCGCGGTTCACGGACAGCGGCGCCTCGACCGTGCCGGTGCTGAGCCGGGATGGACGTTGGCTGGCGTATCTTAATCTTAATTACACTCTGGTGAGCGGTTACAAGTATCTCCTCTATGTTCGCGATCTTCACTCCAACGTCACGACGCTCGTCAACCTCGCGTTGCCGGGAGATGCGCCGACGATCTGGCCATTGAACGCGACGTTCAGTGGCGATTCCAGCCATTTGGCCTTTACGTTTTCGGGGCCCAAAGTATTCGTTTATGATCTGCTGGGCCAAACGGGGGTCGTGGCTTGTGTCTCGTGCCAAAATCCTTCATTGAGCGCCGATGCGCGTTATGTCGTGGTTGAGTCCCTGGAGTATCGGTCGTTTTCGGCGCCGTTTTCCAAAGTGGTTCTCTACGACCTTCACTCTGGCGTGACAAACCTGGTCAGCGCAGCCAGCGGCGGCGTCTCCGGAGGCAATGGCTCATCCTACTCGCCCGTCATCAGTGGAGACGCTCGCTATATTCTTTTCGTCAGCCGAGCCACGAATCTTGATCCGGCGGACATCGAACCCCTACCGAACATTTACGTGCGCGACCGGATTCGAGCGACGACAATGGCATTGCCATTCGGCGCCAATTCAGGCGCCGGGAACGGGCCATCCTACATGCCCGTGATGGCGGCGGACGGACGAACGGTCGTGTTCTCCAGCTTTGCCAGCGACCTCGTCAGCGGCGACTACAACGACAGGCGCGACGTGTTCACGCTGCGGCTCGGCCATCCCGACACGGATGCCGACGGGCTGGATGACGACTGCGAAGTGGCGTTCTTCAACGACCTTTCGCGGGACGGCGGCGGGGATTTCGATCAGGACGGCCAAAGCGACCGCGCGGAATTCCTCTCCGGCACGGACCCGACGAACACGGGGTCGGTGCTCCGGGCTCTGACGGTCACGCCGGTATCAGGCACGGCTGTGGCGGTGTATTGGAACGCCGTGCCGGGCCGCACCTATTTGGTGCAATACAAGGACAACGTCACGGCGGCTTGGAATACGCTTTCCGGCCAGGTCACGGCGACTTCCACGACGGCGTCGAAGGTCGACAACGGCGCGCCGCTTCCGCCGCAGCGCTACTACCGCGTGGTGCTGGCGCCGTAGCAGCTCATTGAGGCAATGCCTCCTCCCGAGCAGCACGCTTAGAAACCCGGTCGCACTGTAGCGGCGGTCTGTGACCGCCGACAATACCCAAGCTTTTTCGGTCGGCCTACGGCGCTCACAGAGCGCCACTACAGTTCTTGAACGTGCTACCAGCCGGACTCGACACCGGCTCAATCCGCAGTGATGAGCTTTTCCCAGAGTTGTTCGTTGCGAAAGACTTTTTCGAGGAATTGCTGGCCGTTTTCCTGGGTCGGAAGCTCGGGATTGGTGGTGAGGAACAGGGTGAAAGTCGTGCCGCGGCCCTGCTCGGTGCGCGCTTCGATTCGGCCGCCGTGATGGTGGACGATGAAGTAGCAGGCCATGAGGTTGATGCCGTATTCGGCCGGCGTGTCGGCGCGGATGACGAACGGATCGAAGATTAGCCGCAAGGCTTCGGCGGGGAGGCCAGGGCCGTTGTCCTTCAGTTCGACCTGGATCTCGGACTCCTCCGGGCGCGCGCCGGGCCGGGCCGTGGCAGTGATGTGGATCGTGGCGCCGACCGGCAGGCTGACGAGTTCGTCCTGGATGAGCAGCTCGAAGAGGCGCCG
>CAZZAQ010000707.1:0-3144 GCA_964652165.1 uncultured Bifidobacterium sp. | reverse complement strand
TCGAAGCGGTTGAGCGGCTCGATGCAGAGCGTGATTTTCCGCTTCGCCGCGTAAGCCGCGAGGGCCTTGAGGTTTTTCACGACGAGGGCAAACTCCTTTTTCTGCTGCTTCGGCGCGACCGCATCGGCCTTGCCCACGACGGAATAGATCGGCCCGATGATCCGGGGACAGCCCAACACGGCGGCCTGGTTCGCGAGTTTCCGGCAATACTTCATCGCCGTGCGCTGCTCGGCCGGGGTGCCGCGGAAATCGCGCCCCGGCCCCATGCACGCGCAGACCGAACCGATGGCCAGCCCGTGCCGATCCGCCGCGGCTTTCACTTTGGCCGGCTCGATGTGCGACGGGTCCTCGACCGGGATTTCAACAGTCTGAAAGCCCCATCGCTTGAACGTCGGGAACAGTTTGACACTCTGGGTTGTGAACGGGGATGTAAAGAGAAAGGTGTTGATGCCGATTCGCATAGGAATTCGGGCCAGAGGCTAGGCGAACGCGGCGGGGAGTCAAAAGAAAAGCGGGTTCAGTTGCAACGTTACAATGTTACTTTCTCACTGTTCCCGCCCCATCAACTGGTCCAGCCTGTCGCGATAAGTCCGGCTGAGGGTGAGGCGTGTTCCGTTGCGGAGGATCACCACGTACTCGCCGTGAAAGAGCGGCTGAAGCTCCTTGATGCGGTCCACGTTCACAATGGTCGATCGGCTGATGCGCAAAAACTTCTCCGCCGGTAGCCGCGCTTCGAGCGCCGCCATCGTCTCCCGATGCAAGTGCTCCTGATTGCCGACGTGCAGGCCCACGTAGTTGTCAGCCGACTCGATCCAGTCGATCTCGTCCAGTTTGAGCATGAGGACGCGGCCACCGGTCTTGACGGCGAGGCGCTCGGGCGATTTGGCGGGGGATCGCAGGTCGGCAACGAGTGCGGAGAGTTGCCGGGCCAGGGCGCCATCGTCGCGCTTGAGCCGGTCGAGCGCGCGCCGCAACGCGGTTTGAAAGCGCTCCTTGTCGAACGGCTTGAGCAGGTAATCCACCGCGTGGACTTCGAAGGCGCGAAGCGCGAAGCGATCGTGCGCCGTCACAAAAATCACCGCGGGCAGCCTCTCGCCGCTCAATTCCTCGAGCACACCGAAGCCGTCCAGCTCGGGCATCTGCACATCCAAAAAGAGCAGGTCCGGCCTGGCCTTGCGAACGGCGGCGACGGCTTCGCGTCCGTTGGAACATTCGCCGGCCAGCTCGAGGCCGGGCTCCGCCTGGACGAGTTGGCGCAAGCGCTCGCGCGCCAGCGGCTCGTCGTCGACAATCAAGACCTGGGTTTTCATTCAGTGGCGCCGGCAGCCGCTCTGCACGGGATCGCGATGCGAACGGCAAAGCCGCCCTCGGGCCGGTTTCCGGCTTCCAGCCGGTGCCCGGTCCCGTAAAGCTGTTGCAGCCGCGCCCGCGTGTTCGCCAGCCCGACGCCCTCGTCGAGCGAAGCGCCGGGCGGCAAACCTTTGCCATTGTCCAGCACTTGCAGCAGCAGCATCCCAGCTTCGCGCCGGGCGTAAAGCTCGATTTGCCCGGCGGAGGCCAATGGCTCGATGCCGTGGCGGACGGCGTTCTCGACGAGCGGTTGGAGGACCAGGTTGGGCACTTCGGCGTCCAGCGTGTCGGGCGCGATGTCGTAGCGCACGGCCAGGCGAGCACCGAATCGGGTCTGTTCGATTTCTAGATAACGCCGGAGGAAGTCGAGTTCCTCCCGCAGCGGAACGACCTGCGTTTCGGTGCTTTCGAGCGCGTGCCGGAGCAGGTCGCTCAACCGCGTGAGCATCCGGTCGGCGGCGTCGACGTTCTTGTGCATGAGCGAAGAGATGGCGTGCAGCGTATTGAAAAGGAAATGCGGGTTGAGCTGCATCTGGAGTGCCTGCAAGCGGGCCTGCGCCAGGCGCGTTTCCAGTTCGGAAGCCCGCAGTTCGCGTTCCTGGAACTTCCGGTAGTAGTTGACCGTGTGCCCGTAGCCTGCCACGACACAGTAAACGGCGACGTTGAAGAAGAACGTCGCCACCAGCGCGAAAGTGAACGCCTCGGTGAACGTCACCACGCGGCCGCCCTCGGTGATTTGCAGGGCGCGCACGACCAGCGCGCGCAACGCCATCCAGCCCAGCGAAAACACCGCGCTCGCGGCGGCGTGAATCGTCACCCGCCGTCCCCAGTCCGCTCGTTCGATCGGGATGCGCCGCGCCAGCCAAAGCGCCGGCACGGACAGCAGCGCGAAGACGTACCAATCGACCAGGTTGCGCCCGATGGCGTAGCGCCAGGTGACCGGCAGGCCGATCTCAGAGCGCGTGAGGTACAACTGGATGGCGAACGACAGCCCGATGATTGACCAGAAGCCGAAAGCCATCAGCCCTCGCCGCCACGGCCGGAAGTTGGAAGATTCGCCGAACACGCCGGGCCGAGGATAAGGGGCCGCGTGCCACTTGTCAGCGTCGCATCGGGCACGTCGCATCGGGCGCATCCGGGAGCTGCCCCATTCGCCGCCGTTGGACTCCCTCTCCTCCCTCCGAGGGAGGAGAGGGCCGGGGAGAGGAGGGCCATTGGGTCCGGCCACACCCCTCTCCCCGCTCCTGCGTCGCGGGGAGAGGCAGAAGTCCGGGTGCAGTGTCGAAATGCGACGCGGCTCTTCTCAGGAGGGAATAACGGTTGGCATCCCAGCGTCCCACTGGCTAGACTGCGCGTCGCACAATCGGCCATGCGACAATTCATTACGATCGCGACCAACGCGTTCATGGAGCTAATCCGGCAGCCCATTTTCCTGCTGCTGACGACAAGCTCGGCCGTGTTTTGCGTGTTTCTGGCGAGCGTTCCCTACTTCGGCTTCGGCGACGATCCGAAGCTGGTGAAGGATTCCGTGCTGGCGGTGACACTGCTGGTCGGGTTGCTCGGCGCCGTGTTGAGCGCGTCGAATTCGCTGGCCCGTGAAATCCGCACCGGCACCGCGCTGGCCGTGCTGGCCAAACCGGTCGGCCGCGCCCAATTCCTGCTGGCGAAATACGCGGGAGTCGCGGCGGCGCTCACGGTGTTGACGTATGTGAATCTGATCGCTTGTCTGTTGGCCAGCCGCATGGGCTACGACGCCTACGGCTCGACGGACTGGCTGGCGCTCGGCATTTTCAT
>CAZZAQ010000706.1:0-3149 GCA_964652165.1 uncultured Bifidobacterium sp. | reverse complement strand
CCTTGAAAATCGGACGCCTCGGCGCGCGCGGAGCGACGCGCCCTACCATTTACGAGATGGCTTCTAGTGTGAAGCCTCTTCGCAGCTTGCGCCGACAGTCGGTTTTGGAGTGGATTTTTTGCAAGCCGGCCGATAAGTTTCCTCCATGCCAGACAAATCGGCGAACGAGGTACCCCGTGACGTCCGCGACCTGTACCATCGAGGGTCGCAGGCGCTCCAACGGCAGAATTTCGACTATGCGATCACCTTTTTCACTCAGGCGCTCCAGCGCGAGCCGGGCTTCCTGGAATGCCGCCAGCACCTGCGGGTGGCACAGGTCAAGAAGTCCGGCGGCAGCACCAGTTTCTTCAAGAAAATCGTCGGCGGCGCGAGTCTGCAACCGCTCATCGCAAAAGCGCAGATGACCAAGGGCAAGAATCCTCTCGAAGCCATGCAGATCGCCGAGCAAATCCTCGAAAGCGATCCCTCGAACTCCAGCGCGCATAAAATCATCGCCGAGTGCGCGATGGAATCCGACTTCCCGAAGACGGCCTGCTTCTCCTACGAGATCCTGCTGAAGAACTCGCCGCGTGACTACGACCTGGGCATGGCCTACGCCGAGGCGTTGGCCCGCTCCGGCCAGATCCAAAAGGCCGAGGACTATTACGAGGAACTGCAGCGCCACTTCCCGCACCGCGGCGAGATCGCCAGCGCCGTCAAGAACCTCTCCGCGCGGCGCACGCTCGACGAAGGCGGCTACGACTCGCTGGCCGGCGGCACCGGCAGCTACCGCGACATACTCAAGGACAAGGATGAAGCCGCCCGCCTCGAGCAGGAGCACCGGGTGGTGAAGGCCGAGGACACGACCGGGGCGCTCATCCGGGAATACGAGGCCCAGCTTGCCCGCGAGCCGGGCAACGTCAAGCGCATGCGCGACATCGCCGAGCTGTACGCGCAAAGGAAGGAGTTCGACAAAGCACTCGAATACTTCGAGCGCATGCGGGCGTCGGAGACCGGCAACGATCCGTCCATCGAGAAGGCGTTCGTGGAGATGACGCTGAAGCGCTTCGACCACCGAATCTCGCAACTGGACGCGTCGAATCCCGAACAGGCGGCGCAGGCCGAGCAGTTGCGCGCGGAGAAGACGGCATTCCAGCTCGACGAGACGAAGAAGCGCGCCGAGCGGTATCCGACCGATTTGCAGATCAAGTTCGAGCTGGGCCAGCTCTACCTGGCGGAGGGAAAGATCAGCGAGGCCATTCAGGAGTTTCAGAAAGCCCAGAACAACCCGCAACGGCGGCTGGCGGCGATGAGCTGCCTGGCGCAATGCTTCGCAGCGCGCAACATGAACGACATGGCGACGCGCAAGTTACAGGAAGCCCTGAAGGAAAAGCCGGTCTTCGACGACGAGAAGAAGGACATGGTCTACCAGCTTGGAGTGCTTTTCGACAAAATGGGAAGGAAGGATGAGGCCATCAAGCAGTTCGAGGAAATCTACGCGATGGACATCAGTTACAAGGACGTCGGCAAGCGGGTGGAAGATTACTACGCCGGCAAGGGCTGAGGTTCCGTAGGCGCCGGGGCAACGAGGGCCAGTGGCAAAGTCGCCGAGGGAGGCAGAGCTGTTTTTGGAGTGCGGAGGCAAGCGCAGCGCGACTCCGCTTTGGCTGACCGTTGCGAAAGTCCGTCCGCTCTCCGACCGCCCACCGTTGAGCCAATGCGCCGTCGCCGCGGCGCTCTGCCGGCGCACTCCATAGACCCGCGACCTCACGGTCGCAGCTACGCCGGTCACTCTCTGACCCAGCGTTGCGCTTTCATTTCGAATCGCGGGAGCGTACCGGGCAGAACGGCCGCGACCGGCACGCGCAAGTTCATCGCCGACTCGAAGGCGCCCTCGAGTTGGCGGGCGAGCGCGTCGGCGTCCTCCCAGCCGGGACGCGGCTCCACCCTCACGCTGAGTTGAGCGAGCGCCTGTGCGCGGGAGACTCTGACCTGGTATTCGGCCACGCCGGCGTGGGCGCGAATGATTTCATCGATGGCGCCGGGGAAAACGTTGACGCCCCGCACCACCACCATGTCGTCGGCGCGGCCGAGAATGCCGCCTTCGAGCGCGAGGTCGCTCCGACCGCACGGGCAGGTGTCGTCGAGGGAGGTCCTCACGAGGTCACCGGTGCGGTAGCGCAGGAGCGGCGAACCGGTGCGGTTGAGCGTCGTGAGGACCAGTTCGCCGGGGTCGCCGGCGCGGACGTGCGCGCCAGTGGCCGGGTCGATGACTTCGGGGAGGAAAGCCGATTCCATCACGTGCAAAACGCCGGGCCGGTCGGGGCACTCGAAACTGACGGGGCCGACCTCGGTCATGCCGTGATGATCGACGACGCGCGAGCCGGGCCAGAGCGAGGTAATGTGTTCGCGAACGGCGGGGATCGAACCGCCCGGTTCGCCCGCGACGAGGATTGTTTTCACCTGCGACAGGCCGAGGTCGATGTTCTCCTTCACGGCGACTTCGGCGAGGTGAATCGCGTAGGTCGGAGTGCAGCACAGAACGGTGGCGCCCAGATCGATCACCGCGCGCGCGCGGGCGGCGCTGCTCATGCCCCCGCCCGACAGGCAGCGGCAGCCCAGCCGAAGGCCGGCCTCGAACGCCAGCCAGAAGCCAAGGAACGGCCCGAACGAGAATGCGAAGAACAGGTTGTCCGCCGGCGCGACGCCGGAGACGCGCATCACCGTCGCCCATTGCTCGATCATGCCGTCCCAGCTTTCGGGCGTGTCGAGCCACCGGAGCGGGGCGCCGGAGGTGCCGCTGGTCTGGTGGCAGCGGGTGTAGCGTTCCAGGGGAAAGGTGAGGTTCGTGCCGTACGGAGGATTGGCGGTCTGGTCGAGGACGAGTTCCTCCTTCGTCGTGAAGGGGAAGCGCTCGTAGAAGTCGCGGAGGACGGTGACCTTGCTGGGCGCGCCGGCCGCTTCGTGCTTCGCCGAGTAAAACTTGTTGTCGCGGCCAATGGCGCGGAGAAGGTCCCGGAGTCGCTCGAACTGCCGTTGGACGATGACCTGCCGGCGCGGGAAAACTTCGGGTGGCACGACGCGGGATGATCAAGGTTTGCCGTTCGGAGCGACGGCCGCCTGCCGTGTGGCCGCTGGCAGGGGCTTGGCGGGCGGCGACCCAGGTTTGA
>CAZZAQ010000705.1:0-3164 GCA_964652165.1 uncultured Bifidobacterium sp. | reverse complement strand
CCCGAGCTGACGGACGAGCAGGTGGAGTACGTGGTGGAAGCCGTGGAAAAGTATTTCTTGCACAGCAATGATTGAATCCAGTCGCAAGCCATGCTAACGGTTCTCCCGTGAGCACAGTTGCTGAAGTGAAATCTGCGCTGCCGAACCTGACCCTTCCAGAACTGCGTCAGGTGGAACAGGCCGTTCGCCAGCTCTACCGGGAACGCCACCCCGGCATCATCTACGACGATGCCTACGGCATTTGGACGGAGGACGACCAGGTTTCCGCCGCGGCGGAAGCGTTCCTCTTGATGGACCAGGAAGAAGCCCGCGATGAGCAAAACAAAGCGCGGTGAAGTCTGGCTGGCCGACCTCGGTTTGGCCGCGAAAGTCCGTCCCGTGCTGGTGTTGAGCGTTCCTGATGGCGAATCCCAACGGGATTCCATCCTTTAGCCCAGGGTTGGCGCGAGAGCGCCTACCCTGGGAGGCGTGACCATTTAGACCATACCAACCCCAACGGGGTTGAATCCGTGGACACCGGAGGATGCCGCAACCCTGGGCGGGCCGGGTTGATGCAACCCTTTCAGGGTTGCGCCGGATTTGGTGCAATGACCCAGGGTAGGCGCTTCGCGCCAACCCTGGGCTGATTGTTGGAATCCCTTCGGGATTCGCTACAGCGCACTTGTTGGCCCTCCTCGTCATGTCTCGTAAGCACGCGACCAGAGAAAATAGCGGAGCGACGGTGATAACTCAACTGGTCCGTCCTTCACGGTCCAATCTTGTCCAACCGCCGATGTGATTATCTGCGCTGGTATGGAGCAGAACGCGATCACTGAACAAAGCCCTGAGAAACTCTAGAACGTCCTAGGTAATTATCTTGTCTCTCTTCTCCTCCCGCAGCGTCTCGTCATAAGGACTGAAGTGGCCGTGTGTGATCTTCTCGATAAGCACGGTCGCCTCGTCGCCGTCATCATAAATCAGAACCCTGCCGACGGCCTCTTGGCTCGCGGGGAAAATGGCAATCGGCTGCGGCGGTGTGTTGTACTCTATCTCCCAGCCGGCGAACTCGCCCTTCAATGCGGGAATGAGGCAGTCGCGGATCATCGGGGGCTAACTACTGAACACTGACCTTCACCACCGGCGGCTGCGCGTAGTCGTTCCACAGCCGGTCGAGTTCGGCCTTCGCCATCTCGCCGTCGTGGACGACGAATCGGTAGCGGGAGACGTAGGTTTCGCCGGGCTTGATGGCCATGTCGCCGGCTTGTTGCGGGGCGAAGTTGAAGAACGGCTCGGCGGGATGCAGGCGCATGGGCTGGGGGAAGCGGAAGTTCGACGGGTGACAGAGCACCGCGATGCCGGCGGGTTCGCCGTCGAGCAAGCCCCACATGTCGCACCAACGTCCGCGCAGCTTGTTGCCCTTGACGCGGTCGGTCTCGCCGTCGGAAGTGAGGAAGTTCACGTTCGCCGCGCCGTTCCACGCCCAATTGCCGCGCAGGCCGATGCCGCCGTAAAGGTTCTCGGGGAGCTTGAGGGTGTTGGTTGTGGCGCAGCGTTGTGCGGAGACGAGGTCGAACATCCACCAGCGCCTCTGACTGTCGGCGTACGTGTAGGCTGTCACAGTCCAGGTCTCGTTCAGCACCTCGACATGCTTTGGTCCGGTGAGGTCCACGAAGCGGTGGCGCGAACTGAAGCCGGCATGGACGGGGCCGCTCCAATCCGCTTCGAGGGTCACGAAATCTACGCGCCCCTTGCCGTCGCCCATGTTCCAGAAGTCGGGTTTGCCGCCTTCGAACTCGGTGTTGGTCCACGCCCACCAGATGCCGTGGTGATGGATGTGGTTGGGCGGGAAGTCGTCGGTGATGACCTTGCCGCTGAGCGTGCGGATGGGGTGCAGGTAGGCGCCGCGACGAAAGAGCTCTTTGATGTTGGCGCGCGGGAACTCACCGGGTTCGGCCTGGTAGGTGAAAAGTGGCTTCAACGTCACCGCGACGGGCTGGCCATCAATTTCCGTGTGAGTGAACTCCACCGTTTGCTTCTCACGCACTGCGCGGATGCCCCACAAGTTCTCGGAAACTGGCTCGCCGTTCATGAGCACGTAGGTCGACTCGGCGCTCTTCGTGAGCGGATCGGGGAAGAACGTGGCGTTGGTTTCGTTGATCTGGAGCGGCAGCAAACGGTTTCCCGCCCTCGCGAAATGGTAACCTGCGAAGTCGGCCGGCACCGGGAACGTCACCGGCGCGTTGCTTCGATCAAAATCGCCGGCGGTGACTGTGATCGTGACCTTCCGCTCGGCGGCAAGGCACGCAAGGGCCGAAAGTGACAACGCGAGAGAGGCAGAAGAGAGGAAGCGCATAGCGCTGTTTTTCGCCGTTTCCGCGGGCGAGTCAAGGGTGGAGTCGGCGCAAGCCGCGCAAGGGGCGCATTTCACTTACCGAGGGTCCCAGGGATAGGCGACAGTTTGCGACTTGCCGGCAGGGATTTTGGAGTGCGGTGGCAAGCGCAGCGCGACACCGCTTTGACTCGTGTGGCAAAGGGTTGGCCTGGAGCCAAAGCGCCGTCGTCGCTGCGCTCTGCCGGCGCACTCCAAAGAAATCGGGTGGCGTCCACGCCGTGGACTTCCAGGTAATGCAAGCCAGTTGCTTCCCAAATCCTGATTCCCCTGCCCCCATTCCCTTGCCAATCTCCCCGTTCCCTCCTCACCTCTTCTTGAGCTTCAGAAAATTCTTCATGATGGTCCGCCCGCTTTCCGTGAGGATGCTCTCGGGATGAAATTGAACGCCCCAAATCGGGAGCGTCCGGTGCCGCAGCGCCATCACTTCGCCCTCGTCGGTTTCGGCCGTTACTTCGAGGAAGTCGGGCAGCGTGTCGCGCTGGACGACGAGCGAGTGGTAGCGCGTCGCCGCGAACGGATTGGGCATCCCCTCGAAGAGATCCTGGCCGTTGTGCTTAATGAGCGAGGTCTTCCCGTGCATCATGCGGTAATTGACGACGACCTTCGCGCCGAAAGTGTGCCCGATGCACTGGTGTCCGAGGCAGACGCCGAAGACCGGGATGCTCTGCCCGAATTCGCGGATGATGTCGTTGGACAACCCGGCTTCGTTCGGCGTGCACGGACCGGGCGACACCAGAATGCGCTCGGGATTCAACGCGCGCGCCTGTTCGAGGGTGATTTGGTCATTGCGATG
>CAZZAQ010000704.1:0-3174 GCA_964652165.1 uncultured Bifidobacterium sp. | reverse complement strand
GCGGGCGCGGGTAGTAAATGATTGTCGGCACGCCGCGGTCGGCGAGGAACTGCTGCAACTCGTCGCGCCGGTCGGTGAGCAGGGCATAGACGTGGAAGACGTGGTTGTTGCCGGGCGCGATCATGGGCAGCTCAACGGGCAATCCAGCCAGGCCCATGGAATACTTCGCGGCGATGTCGGCGCGGCGGGCGTTCCAGCCGTTCAGTCGAGGCAGCTTCACGCGAAGAATGGCGGCCTGAAGCTCGTCCAGACGCGAGTTGAACCCGTGCAGGTCGTGGAAATAGCGCCGCTCGATGCCGTGGACGCGCAACATGCGCAGCTTCCTGGCCAGCGATTCGTCATTGGTAACCACCATCCCCCCGTCGCCGTCGGCGCCGAGATTCTTGGTCGGATAAAAGCTGAAGCACCCGGCGCGGCCGATGCCCCCGACGGGTTTGCCCTGGTATTGCGCTCCGATGGCCTGCGCGCAGTCTTCGACGAGTTGGATGCCGCGCGATTCGGCCAGCGCTCGCAACTCGTCCATCGGCGCGGCCTGGCCAAACGGGTGGACGGGAAGGATCGCTTTCGTGCGCGGTGTGATTCGGCGGGCGACCTCGCGGGAGTCGAGGAGAAACGTCCGCGGGTCGATATCCGCAAAGACGATGCGCGCGCCCATCTGGTGAATCGACTCGGCGGGGGCAATGTAGGTGAAGGGCGTGGTGATGACCTCGTCGCCCTGCCCGATCTCCAACGCCCGGAGCGCGAGCGTGAGCGCGTCCGAGCCGGAATTGACGCCGATGCCGAACTGTGCGCCGCAGAAGGCGGCGATTTCATTTTCGAGCGCGGCGACGTTCGGTCCAAGTATGTAGTGCGCGCTCGCGAGGACTTTCTCGACGGCCGGCAGGAGTTCGGCTTTGAGCGCCGCGTGCTGCGCTGCGAGATTCAGGAAAGGGACTTGCACGCCGAGAAGAAAAAGGGTGCTCGTCGGTCGTTACCTCTGCGGCCGCATCGCCGCCTTCGCCTCGGGCATCCACTTTTTCAAATTCTGGATGCGCTCGAGCGACGGCGGATGCGTGCTCAAGAATTTCGGTGGACTTCCACCGGCCTTCTCCCCGTAAGCCTTGAACCGTTCCCAGAACGCCACCGCTGCTTCGGGATCGTAACCAGCCTTCGACATGTAGATCAGCCCGCGATGGTCGGCCTCGGCCTCTTGTGTGCGGCTGTGCCGCAGCAACACACCTGCTTGCGCGCCAAACCCGTAGAGTGCCCCAAACGCCGCCGTCCATCGGGGATCCTTCGCGTCGACGTAGGCGCCGAGTCCCTGCCCGATGACCTGCGAGGTCAGCCCCTCGCTCATGCGTTCGCGTCCGTGCTGGAGCGTGGCGTGGGCGACCTCGTGCCCGAGCACCGCGGCCAGTCCGGCGTCATCCCTTGTGAGCGGCAGGATGCCGGTGTAAACGCCAATTTTCCCGCCGGGCAAACAGAACGCGTTGGCTTCCTTGCTGTCGAACACGACGAATTCCCACTGTGCGTTGGGCAGGTTGACCACGGAGCGGATGCGCTCTCCGACCCGCTTCACCATCGCGTTAGCCGCGGGGTCGCGGCTGATTGGCTGCTGCTGCTTCAACTGGTTGAAGCTGCTCATGCCGAGCTGGGTCATCTGGCTCTCGGGCACGATCAAAAGCTGGCGGCGCCCGGTTTCGGGATTGGTGACGCAACCGGCGAGCCCAAGAGACAGGAACGCGGGGAGCATGAGCCGGCCGAGGAGTCGAATCGTAAGCTGCTTCATAGCGCGATAAAAACACGGCCGGAGAGTGGCGACAAGGGAGGATTGCTCCATGCAGCGTAGGGCAGGCGTCTCGCCTGCCCAGCGCCGAAGGCGCGTCCCCCATTGGGCCGCTTCGCGGCCAGGGCAGGCGAGACGCCTGCCCTACGTTAGTGCCGCGCCGTCGAGGTATCTGTTCGACAGTTCCTCGCCCGTTCGGCGAAGCTGCGCCCACGCAGCGCATGAGCACACTGGCCGGCAAATCCCTCGTCATCATCGGCGGCACCAGCGGACTGGGCCTCTCCGCGGCGAAGGCTTTTGGGACTGCGGGCGCCAAGGTGGTCGTCGTCGGGCGCGATGAGGAGAAGGTCGCGGCGGCCGAACAGGAGCTTGCCGGCCAGGGGATTGGCTTCGTGGCGGACGCCACGGATCCGAAAGCCGCGCCGGCGGCCATCCAGATTGCCCTCGGGAATTTCGACGGGTTCCATGGGCTCTACCACGTCGCCGGCGGCAGCGGCCGGCGGCGGGGCGACGGCCCGTTGCACGAACTGACCGACGAAGGGTGGGAATTCACGCTGAACGAAAACCTCACGTCGCTCTTCTACTCGAACCGGGCCGCGGCGCAACAGTTCCTCAAGCAGCAGAGCGGCGGATCGGTGCTGAACATGAGTTCGGTGCTCGGCTTCTCGCCCTCACCGCGCTACTTCCCCACGCACGCATACGCGGCGGCCAAGGCGGCGGTGATCGGTTTGACGAAATCGGCCGCGGCCTGCTACGCGCCGGCAGGCATCCGCTTCAACGTGCTGGCGCCCGCGCTCGTCGCCACGCCGATGTCGCAGCGCGCGCAGGGCGACGAAGAGATTCTTTCGTTCGTCGCGTCCAAGCAGCCGCTCGACGGCGGACGCATCGGGCAACCGTCGGACCTCGATGCGGCGGCGGTCTATTTCATGAGCGACGGCTCGAAGTTCGTCACCGGCCAGGTGCTCGCGGTGGACGGCGGCTGGAGCGTGAGCGAAGGGCAAGTGCCTGCGCGCGTCGGAACGGCGGTCGCGCAAGCGCCGAAGCCGGAGGGACTCTTGCGCACGCTCGGCAAGCTCTGGGGCCGGCTCCGGAAAAGCCCATGAGCTGGCACGCCGGCATCGACCTGGGCGGTTCCAGCGTCAAGGCCGTGGCCGTCGCGCCGGAAGGCAGGACGCTCGCCCAATCCAACCGCGAATTCGACCCCGACGCGCCGATGCAATGGGCCGAACGCGTCCGCGCCGCTCTCAACGAATTCCAGCGTGAGCGAGGCTCTTGCCCTGGCAGCATCGGCGTTTCCGCGCCGGGCCTCGCCGCGGCAGACGGACGATCCATCGCGGTGATGCCGGGCCGGCTCGAAGGGTTGGAGGGACTCGACTGGACGACCTGGCTGACGGCGACGAAGCCGGTGC
>CAZZAQ010000703.1:333-3178 GCA_964652165.1 uncultured Bifidobacterium sp. | reverse complement strand
TTCGCCCTCCGCCCCGACCGCAAGTGGCTCGCCACGGTGACAGCGAGCAACGACATCGCGCTTTGCGTCGCCGCCTCCGGCCAGCAAGTCCGCCTGCTTCCGGGCCACTCAAACACGGTGACGAGCCTGAAATTCTCCCCCGACGGCGCGCGGCTGGCTTCGGCGTCGAAGGACAAAACCGTGCGAGTCTGGAATGTGGCCGATGGAGCTCAGGTTTCAAGTGTCGAACTGCCGTCCGAAGCGAACGCCGTCGCGTGGCTCGACGACGGCCGGCAGCTCGCCGCCGGGAGCGCGGACAGCCTCGTCCGCGTCTTCGACGTTCCACCTGAAGGCACGAACGCGCTCACGCTCGCCGAGGAACTCCAGGGCCACACCGCCGCCGTCACCGCGCTCGAAGCGTTGCCCGGCCCCAAGGGGCTGCTGTCCGGGAGCGCGGACGGCACGCTCCGAGAATGGGACGTTGTGGAATCCAAATCCGTCCGTGAGTTGAAGCACGAGGCGCCCGTGACCGCCATCGCCGTCCGCCCGGACGGCAAGCGCTTCGCCTCCGCGGGCACAAACAACGTGGTCCGACTTTGGAACACGGAGGACGGCAAGCAAGTCGCCGAACTGAAGGGCGACCGCTATGCAAACGAACTGGCCGCCGAGACGGGGCGGGCGCTGACGATTGCCAAAGGCGACGTCGAGTTCCGTAAGAAATCCCTCGAAACTTCCGAAGCCGAAGAGAAAAAGCAAGGCGAACGCCTCGCCAAGGCCGCTGACACCAACGCGGCCACCGAGAAGATTTTTGTCGAGAAGGACAAGGCATTCAAGGACGCCGCTGCTGCAAAAACCAAGGCGGAGAAGGATTTGACTGATCTCCTCGCCGAGATCCAGAAGACCACCGAAGGATTCGAGAATGCCGACAAGTCGGCCAAGGAGGCCGCCGCGAAGGCGAAGTCCGCTTCCGGCAAAGCCGCCGAAACGAAGCTTTCCGCCGAGCGCGCCGCGCTCACAAAGTTCGATGCCGAAAAGATTGTCACCGACGCCGCAGCCGTCGCCGCCCGGACCAAAGCCGCCAGCGACGCCGACCTGCCGCCCGAAGCCAAGGCCGCCGCGCAAAGGGTCGCCGAGGACGCCGCCGGCGTGGCGTCCAAGACCAAATCATTCGCCGAGGCTGTGGCCGCGGATGCCGAGGCGAAAAAGAAACTTGCGGTCGAAGCCGCGACCGCCGCCGACAAGGCGATCGAGGAGGTCGCTTCGCTCAGCTTTGGCGCCGGCCAGCTCAAGCCCGGCTACGACAAAACGCTGGCCGAAGCGCCCGAGAAACGGAAGAGCGCCACCAATCAGATCGATTCCGCTACCAAGGCGCTGGCCTCAGCCGAAGGCGATTTCAAAAAGGCTGAGACGCGCAGATCAGTCACGAAGCATGAACTCGAACTGGCGCAGGAGGCGGCCAAGCGCGCGTCGAACTCACTGGCTACTGCGAAGAGCGACCTTTCCTCCGCGGAGTCCGCGCAGAAGAAAGTGGAAGGGGATTTGGCGAAGAGCAAGCAGGCTGCCGCAGCCGCTGAGCAGCCGGCGCGCGCGCTGGCGTTCTCGCCCGACAGCCGCACACTGGCCACCTCGGGCGATGACCATTGCATCCATACGTGGAGCGCGGACACCGGCGTGCCGTTCGAGGTGCTTCACGGGCACACGCAAACGGTGGCGACACTGGCTTTCGCCGATTCCACGACGCTTATTTCGGGATCGGAGGACCAACACGTGGTCGTGTGGGACTTGCTGCCCGCCTGGTCACTGGCCCGCGTCATCGGCACGGGCGACCAGGATTCGCCGCTCTCGGACCGGGTGAACGCGGTGGACTTCAGCCCGGACGGCCAAACGCTGGCGACCGCCAGCGGCGAACCGACCCGCAGCGGCGAAGTCAAGCTGTGGGCCGTCAGCGACGGGACACTGCAGCGCGCCTTCACCAATGTCCACAGCGACGCGGTATTGTCGGTCGACTTTTCGGCGGACGGCAAGTTCCTCGCGTCGTCCTCGGCCGATCGCTTCGTGCGCGTGGTCGAGCTGGCAACGGGCAAGGTGGTGAAGGCCTTCGAGGGCCACACCAGCTACGTGCTCGGCGTGGCGTGGAAACGCGACAGCCGCACGCTGGCCAGCGCCGGGGCGGACAAAATGATCAAGATGTGGGACTTCGTCAGCGGCGAGCGCAAGAAGAACATCGAGGGAGCGGAGAAGGAAGTGACGGCCATCGCGTTCGTCGGCGCAACTGGCGAAGCGGTGGCCGCGTCGGGCGACAGCCAGGTGCGGCTGCTGCGCGAAAACGGCGAAAAAGTCCGCTCCTTTGACGGCGCCACCGAGTTCATGAACACCGTGGCGGTGACGCCGGACGGAATGACCGTGATTGCCGGCGGCCAGGACGGGATGATGCACGTCTGGGACGGAAGCAGCGGCAAGAAGCTGGCGACCTTCGGGCCGTCGCGGTGAGCGCCCGCTCCGCCATGCTGATTTACGATTTACGATTTGCGATTTGCGATTTACGCGCCGCAAGAACTCAGCCGCGCTACGATTCTCGTAAATCGAAAATCGAAAATCGAAAATCCGAAAGGGGGTGTTTCCTCTGAGCCGCGAGCAAATTCTCAAACTTACCTCGCTTTCCTCCTGCGCCGGTTGAGCCTCCAAGCTCGGCCAGAAGGCCCTGTCGCAGGTCCTGCGGCAGCTCCCCGCATTGCGCGACAGCAACCTGCTCGTCGGCTCAGCCACGGCCGACGACGCGGGCGTGTATCGCATTGACCGTGACCGCGCGCTCGTGCAGACGGTCGATTTCTTCACGCCGATCGTCGACGATCCCTACATTTACGGA
>CAZZAQ010000703.1:0-323 GCA_964652165.1 uncultured Bifidobacterium sp. | reverse complement strand
CGGCCAATTCGCTCTCGGACGTCTATGCGATGGGCGGCCGGCCGCTCACCGCGATGAACGTCATGGGCATGCCGACCGACGCGGTGCCGAACCGCGTCATCAACGCCATCCTCCGCGGCGGCGCGGCGAAAACGAAGGAGGCCCACTGCGTGCTGGTCGGCGGCCACTCGATTCGGAACCCCGAACCGATCTATGGCCTCTCCGTCACCGGCCTCGTCCACCCACGGCGCATGATGACGAACGCCGGGGCGCGCCCCGGCGATTGGCTCCTGCTCACCAAGCCGCTCGGCACCGGCATCGTCACCACCGGCATCAAGCGCGGG
>CAZZAQ010000702.1:0-3182 GCA_964652165.1 uncultured Bifidobacterium sp. | reverse complement strand
CGCCCGTCAGCGTGCCGCCCGTGGGCGTCGTCACGCCGGTGTCGTACGTCACGTCGAAGTAGGCGCGATCCACCTCGCGCCCCGCGCCGTCGAACGCCTGGATGAGCACGCGATTGAAGCCCGGATGGAGCGACGCCACGCCCTGCCACAGCCCGCGCCAGGCGGTCCAACCGGCGGTCGCGCCGCTGATGGTAACCGAACGGGTATCGATGGCGTTGGCCCGTCCACCGAGGGCGATCGTGCCGTTGGTCGTCATCAGCCCCTGCGGCACGAAGCCCGGCGAAGGCGCGGCAGCCCCAGTCGTCACGCCGGCCAGTTCAAAGTCGAAACTCAGGTCGGAGCTGCCCGGCGTTTCCTGGTGAATTTCCACGGCGACGACGTTGGTTCCATTGACCAGCAGTCCGGCGCTGAAGAAAGCCAGGTCAATCGAGTTTTCGCCCCCGGCGGTCGCCCGCGTCCGGTTCGTAATGGTCCCGCCGGGCAGGTTCGGACTTCGGAACACTTCAGTACCGTTCAGATAGACCACGCCGGCGTCGTCCCGCAGCAGCCACAGATTGAGCCCCGAGAACTCGTTGCGGTTTGTGACAACGAATGCCTGCCGGAAGTAAGTGGTAACGTATTTGTCGGCCGGATTCGGCCCGAAGCTCACCACGGTCGCCTCGTCTCCTTCGCCAAAGCCAAGCTGCGCCCGGCCGTTGGCCCACCCGCTGTCATCGAAAGCCGGGGCGCGCCACGCCGTGCCCTGATCCGAGCCGTCGTCGAGAAAGCGCCAGAACGAGTTGCTCGCCACCAGCACCCGCGTCTCGACGCCCGTCACGGTGACCCGCACCGGGGCCGATGTCGCCGTCAGCCCGATGCCGTCCGTCGCGACCGCCCGCAGCGTGTAGCTGCCGGCCAGGACATTCGACCACGTCAGCCGGTAGGGCGCGGTCGCGTCCTGCCCCAGCCGGGTGGCGCCTTGATAAAACTCGACCCGCGCCACGCCGACTGAGTCCGACGCGATAGCCTGAAGACTGATGCTGGCCGGCGCGGAAAAGACCGCCTCGTCCGCGGGACTGATCAGGCTGACGGTCGGCACCGTCTTCACCGTGAGGTCCATCGGGATTTGCGACAGCACGTTGGCAACCCTGTTTGCGGCGAAAGTTTTCATCGAGCTGATGACCGACTGCGGCACAAAACTGCTGAGCTGATTGTCGAACAGCGGATTCAGCTCCGCCGGGCTGAATACTGTTGTCGCCAGCCGAAATAGTTCCCCGTAATAGAGGGGCGCGATGTCGGGGAAGGTCAGGAACCGCCCCACATCGGGCTGATCGGTGAAGTCGGCGGCGACAAAGATCGATTCGTTGATGTTCCCCGCCGCGTCGCCCTCGTTGAAAATCGTGTCGAAGTCGTGCCCGACGATCTTGAACCGCGGATCGACGATGCCGGTAGTCGTCCCCCTCGCCGCTGCCAAGCGACGTCTCGGTGTACTCGGTGAGCGAGAAGAGGGCGAAATAGCTCATCCATTCGGGCACGTTCATCCGCGCGCTCACGGCGGCGACGAAGTTCGAGTCGGGGGTGTTGGGGCTTAACGCGTAGGTCAGGCCGATGAGGTCGCTCCAGTCGTTCTCGCTGGAGTTGGAGGTCTTGGAGTAGCCGCGCGACAGGTAGGAGGCGGGGTTTGTCCCCCGGTAGCTGAGGTCCGCCAAGTGGGTGCCCGAGGAGGCCCGGTAAACGTTCCCGTTGGGATCGGTCGGGAAATGAATGCCGGCCCACTCGTTGTTGATTGGCTCGACCAGGAAGTAGGAGCCGAAGCCCGAGCCGTTGCTGCGCGTGGGCACGTCGCTGCGGGCGCGATTCACGCCGTTGAGGCGCACCTGGAGTATCGTGCCGTTGGCGGCCGGCACGCCGCACTTCTGGGCCAGGATGCTGCCCACCAGTTGGGCGTGGATGTAGAGGGCATTGAGGTTGATGGCCGTGCGGCCGTTGAACGGCCGGTCGCCGGGGATGTTCACGCGCCAGTTCTTCACCGCCGCGCCGCGGCTGCCGGCGCCGCGCACGCGCATGCCGCAATTGTAGCGGATTTGAGTTTCGGTGCCGTCGATGCTGACGAGGGTGGCGTTCATCTGGGCGTCGGCGTTGGGGCTGTTGGCGTCGAAAGTGGCGCGGTCCTCCTCGGTCATCACCAGGCGGAGGATCGGCTGGCCGGTGGTGTTGGGCGAATTATCGACTTGCAGATGCGCGTTGGCCGCCTGCGAGAACACGCCGTCCAACGCGGGCGCCGGCCAGGCGCGTGTGGCGCCGCCGTTGTCCGAGGCCTGAATGTAAAACTCGAGGATGGTGCCATTGGTGCGCGGCGAGAGCGTCGCGCCGAACACCCCGTCGCGGGCCAGCCCGTCGCCGTGCGCTCCGTCGTCGAACATCGGCGAGGCCGTGAAGTTCGGCGGGTTGGTGGTGCTGGCGTTGCGGAAGAACAGCGTCACGGTGGGGGCATTGGTCAGTTCGTCCACGATGCGCGCGGTGATCGAGATGGGCTGTGTCGAATTCGGCACGGGCGGCGAATGAGCCACGCCGAGGATGAGCGGGGCGACGTTGCCCAGGCGCACGGAATTGGCCAGCCCGGGGGTTCCGCCAACGGGATTGCTGGCCGCCCAGTTCTGGCCGCTGCTGTTGTCCAGGGCCGCGTTGATCAGTTCCAGCGAGCGTCCGCCCCCGTCGTGCGTGGCGACCCATTCCCAGCTCGGCAACCCGCGCGAGGGATCGGGCAGCCGCGTGCGCACCGCCCAATCGCCTTCGTCGGCGTAGCGCACCTCGTCCACCGTCTCGCCCTGCGCGTTTTGGAGTTCGATGGTTTCTCCCCCGTTGGCAAGCTGGCCGGTCCAGCCGCCGACCAGGTTTCCCACGTTCGTGTAAATGAGCTGGAACACGGCCACATCCGCGGCAACCACCAGGTAGCCCCCTGCCGGAATCACCGTGTTCGCCGGAAACGTGAATTCGACGCCGTTGGCGAATCGCCACGCCGAGATGTCCGCGGGCGTCGGTGAAAAATTGTAAAGCTCGATGTACTCCTCGCGCGAGTCTTCCGACTGGGGGTGATACATGATCTCGTTGATGACGACCCGCTGGCCTGCCTGCGCCGCCACGGCAGCGGGGAAATTCAAAATTAAAAATGAAAATGGGAGGCCCAGCGCCAAGCGAGCCAT
>CAZZAQ010000701.1:377-3193 GCA_964652165.1 uncultured Bifidobacterium sp. | reverse complement strand
CGGACGCGCCGGGCTGTGCTGCGGGCGTCAGAAAGTCAACCGGCCCCGGATTCATCCCGGTGCGTCCCGCCTCGATGCCATTCAAGTACACCACCGCGCCGTCGTCCCGCATCACTTGCGCAACGAGATTCGTAATGGATGCGACGCCCGTGACGCTGAAGCGATGGCGGAAGTAATAGGTGATGTAATGGTTGGGCGATGGCGGGCCTGGATCCAACATCGTCGCCTCCGGGCGGCCTTCGACGGTGTCGCCAAACCCCAGTTCCGCGGGGCCTTCCTGCCACGCGCCGTCGATAAACCCCGGCGCGCGCCAAACGGTGCCTTGGTCCGTGCCGTCGTCGAGGTACTTCCACACCGCGTTGGTCGGAACGAGGATTATCTGCGCCCGCAAAGACGGACTGAACGAAGCCGCTGCAATTGCCGCGCCCGCCAGCACCAGGCGCACGACGCCCAGATGAATTGCCATGTTAGTCTTCATACGCCGAGCCAAGTGCCTGTCACCGTGGGGGACGCGAACAAGAAACCACAGGTTGTTCAAACGCGCAACCTGCCCGTGTATCCGTTTAGCGTAGCTGCGACCGTGAGGTCGCGGGCTGGAAATCCAGGCAAGAGTCTTTGAGGCCAACGCCCGACCGCCAGCCTCCACGTCCCGCGACCTCACGGTCGCAGCTACGCTACTCAAATACGGCTGCGTCAGGTCCGGCCGGCCAGTCCCGCGATGTCTTTCGCGAACGCCGCTACGTCTTCTTCCCGCGTGTCCCAGGCGCACATCAGCCGGCAACCGCACGACCCAATGAACGTGTAGAATTTCCACCCGCGCTGGCGCAATCCGTCAATCACCGGCCGGGGCAGTTCGGCAAACACCGCGTTCGACTGGCGTGGAAACAAGACCTTCACTTGAGGGATTGGCCGCAGCTTTTCTTCGAGCAGCGCGGCCATCCGGTTCGCGTGCGCCGCGTGCCGCAACCAGGCGCCATCCTGGAGCATCCCGACCCACGGCGCGGTGATGAACCGCATCTTGCTGGCGAGCTGGCCGCCCTGCTTGCAGCGGTAATCGAACTCCCGCGCCAACTCGCGGTCGAAAAACACCACCGCCTCCCCGACGTGCGTCCCGTTCTTCGTCCCGCCGAAGCTGAGCGCGTCCACGCCCACCTGCCAGGTCACCTCCTTGGGCGCGCACCCGAGCGAGGCGACCGCATTGGCGAAACGCGCGCCATCCATGTGGATTCTCAGGCCAAACGACTTCGCCTTGGCCCAGATGGCCTTGAGTTCGTCCGGCGTATAGACCGTTCCAAGCTCGGTGGCCTGAGTGAGACTGAGCGCCCGCGGTTTCGGGTAATGGAGGTCCAAGCGCTTGTTCACCATCCGTTCGATGCCCGCGGGGTCGATCTTGCCGTTGGGTCCGGAAACGAGCAGGACTTTCGAGCCATTGGAGAAAAACTCCGGCGCTCCGCACTCAGCGGTCTCGACGTGCGCCAGTTCGTGGCAAAGGATGCTGTGATAGCTCTGGCACATCGAGGCCAGCGCCAGCGAATTGGCGGCAGTGCCGTTGAAGACGAAGAACACCTCGCAATGCGTTTCGAACACGTCGCGGATCAAATCGGCGGCCTTCTGCGTCCACGCGTCGTCGCCGTAACCCGTGACGTGCCCGGCGTTGGCTTCGGCCAGCGCGGCCCAGGCCTCCGGACAGATCCCGGCGTAATTGTCGCTGGCAAAATGGCGGGCTGGGGTCGAGGCCGTGCTCATGAATGAGGGAAGTTGTAAACGCAACGCGGGCGGGCTTCCAAGCGGGAACTGTTGCGTCGAGCGTCGAGAGTCTAGGGTCGAGGGTCGAATGCCGAAATCTCGCGCACGTGCTGGTCCTCGGCCCTCGGCTCCAAACGCGGAAACGGCTTGGCGTCGTGCAAGGCCGTCCGGCAATCTCCCGGCGTTTGAAGCGTCTGTTTCCAGCCACCGACCGCTTTCGCTACCTCGCCGCGATCGCAGCCGGGCTGGTGCTCGCGGGGGCATTTCCAAGGCCCGCCATTGCGGGTTTGGCGTGGGTCGCGCCCGGTGCCCTCCTTTCGGCAGCGTTTGGCACGAACGGCGCGCGAGCGTTCCGCATCGGTTGGGTCGCTGGAATGGCCCAATTCCTCGCATCGCTTTATTGGTTGCTCCACATCCCGGTGATGAAGCTCGCGCCGATCATCGGCTGGCTGGCGCTCAGCGCGTTCCTGTCGCTGTACACCGGCCTTTGGACCTGGCTCTGCTGGCGTCTCTGCCCGGCGCCACCCGGCGAGGCTGGGGACGGCTGGAGCCTGCAACTCCAACGGTTCGCGGCGATACGCTGGAGCCAGCGCGCACCGTGGGCGCTGACCTGCGCGGCGCTCTGGGTCGCGCTGGAAATGGTCCGGGCCCGTTTCCTGAGCGGATTCCCGTGGAACCCCCTCGGCGCCTCGCAAAGCCGGATGCTGCCGCTCATTCAGATCGCCTCCGTGACCGGCGTCTATGGCGTTTCGTTCCTCGTGGTGTGGTTTTCGACGGCATTGTTCAGCGCGGCCGCGTTGCTCGCGGCGGGTGGGAGGTGGGTCCGCTTCGCCAAACTCGAAGTGTTGCCACCACTGCTGGCCGCGGTCGGGGTTGTCTACTGGGGTCTTTCCTTCTCGCTCCGGCCCGAACCTCCCGCCGCGAGTTTGAATGTGGCGCTGGTGCAACCGAGCATTCCGCAAAGCGTCATCTGGGACGCCGGGGCGGACTCGAACCGTTTCGCCAAACTACTCCGACTCTCCGAGCGCGCGCTGGCGACAAAGCCGGACTTGCTCGTGTGGCCTGAAGGC
>CAZZAQ010000701.1:0-367 GCA_964652165.1 uncultured Bifidobacterium sp. | reverse complement strand
GCTGGAATTCTATGAAGCGATCACCAACCTCGTCCGGCGTCACGGTGTCTGGCTGGTCCTCAACGCCAGCGACGCCGAACCGCCCGCCCAGCCGCGATCCGCTGACGACTACGACGTTTTCAACGCCGCCTTTCTCGTCAATCCGCAGGGCGAGGTTCTGGCCCGTTACCACAAACAGCATCTCGTCATCTTCGGCGAGTACATCCCGTTGGCCCGTTGGCTGCCGTTCCTCGAACGCTGGACCGGCATGGGCAGCTTCGCGTCCGGAAGCGGGCCGGTTCCATTCGCAATGCCCGCGCTGCGCTGCAAAACGTCCGTGCTGATCTGCTTCGAGGACGTCTTTCCACACCTCGCCCGCCACCACGTG
>CAZZAQ010000700.1:0-3196 GCA_964652165.1 uncultured Bifidobacterium sp. | reverse complement strand
CTGGAATGGAACGCCATTCCTGGCCACGAATACGTCGTTCGCTCGAAATCAAACCTCGCCGCAGCCGGCTGGGACTTTCGCGCCGCCGTCGTGCCCGACAGCACCGTGGCCACCTGGCGCGACCACTTCAACACGGCGACACCGGGCCTGTTCTACGACGTGATCTGCTACCAGGAAGGCATCTGCGGCTGCACGGCGATGACCATCAGCCACGCCGATCCGAGCCTGGGCCGCGTCAAGTTCACCTTCGGCGCCGGCAACGCGCCCGGAGCCGCGACCGTGGAGATTCCTTTCACCATCGTTGGCACCATCCATTGCTCGCAAGGCAGTGGGAAATGCAAGGGAGAGGTGGAGGTGAGCGTCTCGGGAAGCTGGGAGGTCGTCCGCGCCAACGGCGCGCACGTCGCCGACGTGAACGATGCGAATCGCGGCACCGTCAAGGGCAGCGACCCCGCCGCTCCGAACTGGAACATCGTCCACGGCCGCTGCGAGCAGACGGACAATTACTCCGTCGGCGCCAACTACAGCGAGAGCGTGGACATCAGCGGATTAATCGAGGCCCGCCGCGAGGCGCTCAAGAATGGAACGACGTACCTCCGGGGCGATCTCTCCTTCACCATCACCGCCAAGTGCGGCCGCAACGCTCCGGTCACCCGCACCGTCCGCCTCGTGGTCGACGGCCGCATGGACGCCAACACAGACGCCGACGCTGCCAATGAGATCAACGGCGGCTTCGATGATGACGCCTCCGATTATGACGGCGACGGCCGCAATCCGGACGGCTCGCCGTTCGATCCTTCCATGTAAGCCAGCGTCCATCCGCCACAGCCAGGCAGCCGCGGTAAAAAGCCCGGCTGCCTGGCTCGTTCCATTCGCGGGCCGGGCAGAAAGCCAATGCCGCGAACTCTCACACTTTGCAAAGTGTGAGAGTCCGCGCGTTCAACGGCCCGGACCCGCTTGGAGCCGCTGCTTCTGGCGCTGGTCGAGAAGTTGGAGTTCCTGTTTAAGCGCGTGGAGAGAGTGGGTGTTGGCGATGACGATGGCGGACATCGCCGCCAGCAGGGCGAGGATGACGAGCACGGCGGAGCCGCGGCGCTGCTGTCGCCGGCCAGCAAACACGGACAATCGACACGCCGCTCCTTGAGCCGGAGTTGGGAATCCATGCCGACCTGTTGTAGCAAGCGCCCTCCAGCCCGCGGCCGGCCTGGTAGCGCAGGCTGCCCAGCCTGCTGTATCGCGGGTTGCCAACCCGCGGAAGTACGACCAGTACCAGGCGCCGGTCGTGGCGCCTGGCGCCCGCCGACTCGCAGTCGGCGAAACAGCAGACACGGCTGTCTGCGCTACAGGTGCAAGGTGCGGTCCGAGAGTCTTCATGGTATTCGCGCGCTGCTGGCAACCGCCTGGAAGCTGAACAACGGCCGCACTCGGGCGATTTTCTGTCCGCCCTTCAGTTCGACCTCCCAGTGCCACACCGCCACGTGCTGGCGGCGCTCCTCGAACATGCGGGAACTGGCCGCCCGCGGCAGCAACTCCACCCAGTTGGTATTTGGAAGCGCCTGCCGGAAGACGCCGCCGGCACGAAAGGCATGGTTCACTTCTCCTGCGCCGCTGGCCAGGCTGAGTTGCGATTCCTCGCCAACTGTTTTGAGTTGCGGTGGCCGGGCGGACGCACGCACGTCCGCGCGCCATCGTTCGCCGGCTTGCAATGCACGAACAATATCCGCCGCGTTGCGCGAAAGATCGCGGGAGTACTCGGTGACCCGGTAGAAGGCGGCGAACGCCATGCTAAGAATCACCGCCAGCAAGGCGATGTAGGCCAGACAATCGACCAGCGCGATGCCGCGCTGGGAGCCGAGGGTAGCTGCGACCGTGAGGTCGCGGGGCGGGGACATTGGGCGTCGGGCGTTGAGTTCGACTTCGTGCCCATCTGAACATGCAGTCCGCGACCTCACGGTCGCAGCTACGCTAAGCACATACCCTCTCGACCTGGTCCTCATCGCACTTTCACCTCCCGCGCCACGATCCCGCCGGCGCCGCCTGCTCTGGGAGTCCACTCGAGCCGCACGCGAGCGTCGTCGAGCGTCAGCAGAAAGTCGCCCGGCGGCAGGTTCGTCGCCGCGGCGGCGCGAACGGCGTAGCTTTGTTTGCCAGGGCGAAATGCTCGCCATTCACCCGCGGCCAGCGCCTCGATCTCGCCGTCCACGATTTCCATCGCCACGGCCTTGTAATAGTGGGCGCGGCAAGTGCGCGTCTCCTGCTGAAACGTGAACGCCAGCGGAATCATCACCGCGACCAGGATGCCCAGCGCCACGACCGCCTCGGTGTGCAGCGCTCCAGCCCGCGTGCGCCTGTCACGATCTCGTCGAATATTCATAGCGCCGCCTCGTCCAGAATGGCCAGGAGCAGTCGAAACAGGCCCAGCGCCACAAGGCCGACCATCACCCCGTTCAACAGGACGAACCCCGTCGTGACGAGTTGCGAGGCGGTCTGCTGCTGCTGAAACGCCTTCGCGTCCAGCGCCTCGTGCCAGCCCTCGAGCGCAGCGGCAAAGCTCCCTCCGGGCGCGGCGGCGTTGCGCAGCCGCCACGCGAACTCGCCGGCATCATCGAGGCGGCGCGCGGCGTCCGGCAATCTGGCGCCCTGCTGAAGATCGGCGCCTGCGCGGTCGGCCCGATCGAGGAAGCCGGCGTTGGCGGCGCATTCGGCGCCCAGCCGCAACGCCCGGGCTTCCGGCACGCCGGCATCGAGCAGCAGCGAGAGCATCGTCGAGAAATCGCGCTGCATTCGCTTGCGGCGCCACGGCAGCAGGAACTCGACACGATCCGGCAAGACCAGGTTGCCGAGCCAGAACAGGAGCCAGGCGGCGGCGATGAACCACGCCACCGCGATGCTCCCTTCGAATAGCGCGCCGGACCACGCAGGAGTGTCCGAGGCCATGTCCCTGGCGATATCCTTGAGTTTTGGAAACACCCACACGGCAAGCACGCCGAGCACCAGCGGCCCGAGTGGGGAGACGAACATCAGCACGACGAGGTTGTTCGAGATGCTCTGCGTCTCGCCTCGCGCGCCGGTGAGCGTGGCCCGGCAGGCGGGCAGCACCTTGGGCAACTCCCCCAGTTCCTCGCCCACGCGCAACATCGCCCGCACCGGCCGCGGAAGGAACTTAGGCACGGTGTCGAGCGCGGCGCTTAAGCGG
>CAZZAQ010000699.1:0-3197 GCA_964652165.1 uncultured Bifidobacterium sp. | reverse complement strand
CGTTGGAAGTTCGGCGTTGGAAGTTCGGCGTTGGAAGTTCGGCGTTGGAAGTTCGGCGTTGGAAGTTCGACGTTGGAAGTTCGACGTTCAGAGAGACGAACGTCGAACTTTCAACGTCCAACGTCGAACATTGAACCGGTCGATTCAGGGCTGCCGGCGCCAGATTTTCGCTCGTTTCGCTCGTTTCGCTCGTTTGGCGCTTTTCCTCCTGCGCCCATGTCCTATTCTGGTAGATATGAGCAGCAATTGCTTCAAGTGTCGGCCGGGGCCGAGTCAGGTTCCGGGTTCCGGGTTCCGGGTTCCGAGTTGGCCAGGAATGCAGAAGCCGAAACCGACGAGGCTCGCGGGGACGCTCAAGGCCAGTGACATAGTCGCTGGAACCCGTAGCGCAGGCGTCCGCGCCTGCGAGTTCTCGCACCGTCCCGGTGCGGGAATCAGAGTCACGCGGCAGCCGACCCGAAGAATCGGGCAGCGGGACGCGGCCCGAACTCGCAGCCGGGACGGCTGCGCTACCATGCCCGCCGACTTTGTCACTGGCCCTGCGGGGACGCTCGCCCCACCGAGTTCAGAGTTGGCCAAAAAGGCGGCACCCGGGACGAGAGGCTCGAAATAACTCAACCTGAACTAACTTAAGCGAGATCAAACTGGATCAAACCAAATCAAACCAATATTTTTTTGAAAGACTGGAAGTGCAGAAACCCAAAGGACCAGGCCCAACAGCCCGTTAAGATGGACGCAGCCTCGTAGCCGAGATAACGAGGTGGAATGGACTTTTAGCCCTTCAACGCTTCAACGCATCACGTGTCACGCTTCGCCCATCAAAACCTCAATCGTCTCCTCCCTCGACTGTTCCTTGTCCTCTTCTTCCTCGACAGGGTGCGCCGGGGTCTCGACGAGGGCCTTGGGCGCGTGGTAGGTGACGGATTCGTCGGCCTTGTGGAACTTCACGCTGACGATCTTGCTGACGCCCCGCTCCTGCATGGTCACGCCATACAACACGTCGGCCATGCCGATGGTCCGCTTGTTGTGCGTGATGACGACGAATTGGCTTTGGGCCAGGAACCGCTGGAGCAGGCGCACGAAGCGGGTCACGTTGCTCTCGTCCAGCGGCGCGTCCAGCTCGTCGAGCACGCAGAAGGGCGAGGGCTTCACCTGGTAGATGGAGAAGAGCAGCGCCACGGCGGTCATCGTTTGCTCGCCGCCGCTGAGCAAGGAAATGCTCTGGAGCTGTTTGCCCGGCGGGCGGGCCATGATGTCGATGCCGCTTTCGAGCACGTCGCCCTCGTCCACGAGCTTGAGGTCGGCTTTGCCGCCGTCGAAAATCCCGACGAACATCGCCTGGAAGTTCTCCCGGATCTTGTTGAAGGTCTCGATGAACATCTGCCGGGTCTGTGCGTTGATCCGGTTGATGGCCTCGATGAGTTGGGCTTTGGCCTGGACGAGGTCTTCGTTCTGTTTGCTCAGGAATTCGTGCCGCTGTTCGGTCTCCTCGTACTCCTCGATGGCGACGAGGTTCACGGGGCCCAATTCGTCCAGCCGGGTTTGGAGGGCCGCCACTTGCTGGGCGACCAGGTTCCAATCGGTGGCGACACCCGCCGCGGCCATCTCCTCGGGCGTGAGGGTCTGGACTTTGGGCGGACCTTCGTCGGCCAGCGTGATGGTGATGCACTCGCTGCGGACGGAGTCGAGGTTCACCTGGTACTTCTGCTGGATGCGCTCGCGGAGGTTTTGGACGGACATCGTCTTCTGGGCCAGCTCGACGTCGATTGCGCCGCGCTGCTGTTGCAAGTCCGTCAGGCCCTGGCGCTCACTGCGGAGGGTTTCTTCGCGGCTGGTGATGTCGGAGTCCTGCGCGTCTTTTTGGGCGATCAAATCCGCCGTCTGCTGGCTCAGGATCGCGCGCTCGTGGGCCAGGCGCTGAATGAGGCGGCGGGCTTCCTCGATTTCAGTCTCCAGTTGGGCCTTCCGCTGAAGGAAGGAATGACATTCGGCGCGGCGCTGCTGGACAAGCTGGGCCAGTTCGCGCAGGCGCTCTTCGAGCGGGGGCTTCTGGCGGCCGAGGCTGGCGTGAAGCTGGTCCTCGCCGGCCAAGTTGACCTTGGCCTCGGTGAGCAGGGTGTTGGCCGAATCGCGCTGTTCGCGCAGTTGCTCGAGCGCCGCGTTGGACTCCGTCACCGCGCGCTGGACGGCCTGCTCCCTGGCTTCGAGCTCGGCGAGTCGGGCGGCGATCCCGGCGCGCTTCTCCTGGCCTTCGCGTTGGTGTTCGGCAAGGGCCTGGATTTCGTATACGACCGTCTCGATCTTGTTCTGGAGCGAACGGAGCGAGGTCTGAAGCGCGTTGAACTCGCCTTCGTGCGCGGCGATGGCGACTTCCTGCGCGCGAAGCTCCGACTGCGCCTGTTGGAGCGAAGCCTGCAAGGAAGTCTGCTCGCTCTGGAGCGCGCCCTTGTCTCGGGAGCGTGCGTTGATCTCCTCCTGAAGTGTGGCGAGCCGCTGCTGGAGTTGGGCGATTTGGTTTTTACGGCCGAGGATGCTCGCGGGCGCTTTGCTGCCGTTGCCATTGGCCGCGCCGCCCGTATAGATGCCGTGGCGGCTGAGCAGTTCGCCGGTTTGCGTGACGAAATCAAACGCGCCGTGCGCCTCGCGAAACGCCGTGGTGGCCGTCGCGAGGTCGGGAACGATCCGCGTGCGGCCAAGCAACCCCTCGATGAGCGGCCGGATAGCGTCGTCGCACGAGATGACGCTCGACGCCGAAGTAGCCGCGACCGTGAGGTCGCGGGCCGTTGCTTCCGCGTTAGGCGAAGGGAGGTGCTCCCGCGAGCTCACGCTCGCAGCTACCAGGGACAGGGCGCTGATGCTGGCCCGACCGCGCTTGTGCATCGCCAGATCGGCCAGAATTTGCTGAGCTGCTTCGGGCTGGTCGGTGAGGACGAGGTGCAGTTGAGCGCCGAGGGCGGCTTAGATGGCGACGACGAACGGGTCGGGCACGCGGATGCGATCCGCCAGCGAACCGAGCACGTTCTGGCTTTGCTTGAGCGCCGCGAGCGCGCCGGCGCTGAATCCCTCGTGGCTGGTGTCGAGCTGTTCGAGCACGTCCAGAGTGCTGCGGTGCTCGGCCTGCTGGCGCAGGAGACCGTCCAGTGCTTGCGAAGCGAGGGTCAACTCGCCGTCAAGATTTCGGAGCCGCTGCTGGCGTT
>CAZZAQ010000698.1:0-3209 GCA_964652165.1 uncultured Bifidobacterium sp. | reverse complement strand
GCGATTCCCAGGGCGTTGCCCTGGGCTGGATTATTTGGCCCCGTTGGGGCATCTCGGAAACTGAGATGCACCCGCTTCAAAATGGCGCATCCGGATATTGTCATGGCGGACCGCGGACGCTCCGCGTCCGCAGCGCATGCCCCGGACTCCTGTTCTGTGGCATTTCGAGTGATTTACTCCCGGCCCACGCGCTGCGAACCGGGACGGTTCGCGGTCCGCCCCAACGATTGCCGGATGCGCCCGCTTCAAAAGGGCGCAGCGCGGCACGCACTTCATCGACGGTCGGGCTGCGCTGTGCGCAGCCCTGAGCGCTGCGCCGCCGGCCGCAGCGAGGCCGGATGAAACACGAGGAGGCGTTGTTGCGCTCGTTGTCGGGCAAGTTTGGCCTGAGCGCATCGGAGCCCTGCCTGGGTGAGGCAGTTGCGATGTAACCCCGCGTGCCTCACTTCCACCGGAACGCCGGGTCGGTAAACAGAAAAATCTCCCGCGACTCGCTTGTGGCCAGCAAGCCTTCCGGCACGAAGCAGCAGCCTTCGATGCTCTCGTGCCTGAATCGGGTCGTCGGCGATTTGCCTTTGGTCGCGCGCGACACGTCGCCCTCGATGCGAAACAGGTAGGCGCCGTTCTTGGCGACCAGCGCCAGCAGCCTGCCGTCGGGCGAGAGGTCGGCGCCGCTGACAGGCGAATCGACCTTCGTCTTGGCGACCAGTTCCAGTTTGAGCGGATGCTTCGAGTCCTCCAGGGGGAAGCTGAAGATCTGAGCGCGCGCATCATCGACAACCTTCGAGACGAGGTAGCCGTGGCCTTTCCAAATGAACAGGCTCTCGGCATCAAACGGCTTGCCGGGGTAATGGAGCCGCCAGTGCCGTTGGATCACTGCGGGCCGGCCATTGGCCTTCGGATCGGGTTCGTCAATTTGGTAAACGGCGATTTCGTGGCGAGCGGATTTGTTATTGCCGATGTCGGCGAGGAACAACTGCCCTGAATCGTCGATGGCGATGTCCTCCCAGTCGACGAACTCCGCTCCCTGGACGGGAAAGGCGCCCAGCGTGTCGCCGGCGCGATGGATTGCGAAGAGGAACTTTTTGCCCGGGCCGTCATTGTGGGTCCAGAAAACATTCGTGTGCTTGCGGCTGGCGACAACACCGGAGCTTTCCGTAATCCGCGGGTCACTGAGGCGGCCCACTTGCCGGACGCCCGGCGCGACCTCGAACGGGAGCTTTCGCTCCGCGGCGTCGCAAGCAGTCAACGCCACCAGCACCGGAACGCATCTCGAAAGATTCGCCAGAACGCGGAGAAGAGTCTTTGTCCATGCGCTTCTCCGTAGCGCAGGCGTCCCGCCTGCGAGTTGGCCGCGCGTCCCGCGTGGTAACCGTCCGGGCGGCGAGACGCCGCCGGAACTCGCAGCCGGGGACGGCGGCGCTACGGCGCGCCGGTTCACGCACGCGCTGCGCTTAGAGATTTTGGGAAACTCTTTCCATGAACCTGGTAGGGCCGACCTGCTGGTCGGCCTGGACGCGCAGCAGCGCGTCCCTACCGGGTTCCTGGTCCAGATGCGCGAATCGGGAATCGAGGAGGCTCCCCCTGGGGGAAATTTTGTTGGCCGTTCGTTCACGATGGTGTTTGCTTGCCAGCAGTCAAACAGTACCGGGCGGTTCATGCTACAATCTTTGGACGTGTCTGCTCCGCAAACCATGCAAATGCCTTCCGCCGCTCGCACGGAATTGTCCGTGACCGGCATGACGTGCAGTGGTTGCGCCCGAACCGTGACGGACGCCCTGCAAGCGGTCCCTGGCGTCGCCAGCGCGGCGGTTTCGCTGGAGACCAGGAGCGCCTCGGTGCGCTGGCACCCACAGGCCAACGCTAGCGCGGACGCCCTGGTTCGGGCCGTAGCCGCGACCGGCTACCAGGCCCGCCCCAGCGCTGAGGCCGGGGCCGCCGCATCCCCCACGCACTCCGCCGCCCAAACTTGGGGCGTGAACGTGCTCACCGGCATCGTTCCCACCGCGTTGCTGTTGCTCGGCGACTGGGGCTTTGGCTGGCATGACTCACCGGCCTTCCGCTGGATCGCCTTCGCCCTCGCCACTGTAGTGCTGCTGGGGCCTGGACGCCATTTCTACCAGGGCGCGTGGCGGCAGCTTCGCGTCGGCTCGTCGAACATGGACACACTGGTGGCGCTCGGCTCGACCACGGCCTACGCGTTCAGCGCCTGGGTCCATCTCGCCGGCCGCGGGGAGCACCTCTACTTCACCGAGGCGGCGGCGATCATCACGCTCATCAGCGTCGGCCATTGGCTCGAAGCGCGGGTCAGCGCCCGCGCCTCGAGTTCCTTGCGCGCACTGATGCATCTCGCCCCGGCCCTCGCATGGCGCCAAGGGCCGGACGGCGTCGAGCGGAGCGTGCCTGTCGCCGAACTTCTCCCCGGAGACAAGGTCCTCCTCAAGCCCGGCGACCGTGTCCCGACGGACGGCCAGGTCCTCGAGGGTGCGACCGCAGTGGACGAGTCGATGAAAAGGGCCCCGGCGCGGAACTCTTCGCCGGCACGCTCAATCAAAGCGGGCGCGTCACGATGCGCGTCACGTCCATTGGCGAAGGCACGGCGCTGGCGCAGATTATCGCCGCCGTCCAGCGCGCGCAAAGCAGCCGGGCGAACATCCAGCGGCTCGGCGACCGCGTGAGCAGCGTGTTCGTGCCGGTCGTCGTGCTCGTGGCGGTCGCGGCGGCCCTCTGGTGGGGGTTTTGGCCGGAGCAGGCGCGGCACGTTTACAAGTCGCTCGCGCCCGCCTGGTGGCATTCCCATCCGCCCGCGAGTGGGCTCGCTGGCGCGGTATTCATTGCTTCGGCCGTCTTGATCATCGCCTGCCCGTGCGCAATGGGGCTGGCCACGCCTGCAGCCATCATGGCCGGCTCGAACGCGGCGGCGACTCGTGGCATCCTGATCCGCGACGGCGTGGCACTGGAAAAAGCCGTCGAAGTCACCGCCGTGCTATTCGACAAGACCGGCACGCTGACGGCTGGAAAACCGGCGGTGATCGGCACGGAGACTTTCGACGGCGCTTTGCGCGCGCCTCGGACTCCCTCTCCTCCCTCCGAGGGAGGAGAGGGCCGGGGTGAGGAGGGGAGCACTTTGGCGTTTGGACGACCCCTCACCCCGGCCCTCTCCCCGTCGGACGGGGAGAGGGAGTCGCCGCGTGGCGCCACACGGGGTC
>CAZZAQ010000697.1:1251-3211 GCA_964652165.1 uncultured Bifidobacterium sp. | reverse complement strand
ACGCGTGCGCCTGGTGTGGCGGTTTGGCGTCGTGGGTCTGCTCGTGGCCGGCCTTGCCGCGGCGCAACTGTTGCCCTTCTTCGAATTGCTCGAACATTCCCAGCGCGACAGGAACTTCGCTTCCTCGAAATGGCCGATGCCGTTGTGGGGACTGGCGAACCTGCTCGTGCCGTTGTTTCACTGCCAGGAAACGGCGCAAGGACCGTATGTGCAGACCGGACAGCATTTCTTCGGTTCCTACTATCCCGGGGCCGCGGTGCTGGTTCTGGCGGCGTGCGCGGTGGCCTGGGTGCGACAAAGGCGGGTGTGGGTGCTGGCGGGCGTAGTCATGTTCAGTCTGCTGATGGCCTGGGGTGAGAACGGATTCCTCTATCCGCTGGTAAAGCGCTCGATTCCGCTGCTGGGCGTGGCGCGATATCCGATCAAGTTCGTCCTGCTGGCAGCGTTCGCGCTGCCGTTGCTGGCAGCATTCGCAGTGCGGGAGCTGGGCCGCGCGGATAGAGAGGAAATTCGACGGCGAAGATTCGTGGTCTTGCTCGGCGGAGTGGCGCTGACGGTGATGGGTGGTTTGGTTTGGGTGGCGTGGAGTCATCCGCTTCAATCGCCGCTGTGGTCGGCCGAGGAGAACGCGTTGTTCGCGCAAACGGAGTGGCGATTCGTCGGTCGCAATGCGCTCGGCCGGGCCGCCTTCCTGGCCGGAACGCTGGCGGTCGTGCTCGGGGTGGCCAGGGCGCAATCCCTGCGTTCCCGGTTGCTGATTGGGGGAGCTGCCGCATTGCTGGTCCTAGGCGACGTGCTGACCCATGTGCCTTCGCAGAACCCGACCGTAACCGCGGACGCGTTTGCCCAGGGTCTCTTGCAGGCCCGGGAGAAGACGGAATTGCCGCGCCTCGGAGAGGGGCGGGTGCTCATCAGTCCCGGCGCCGAGCAACGGTTGCTCCGCGACGCGAGGCCGGAGATGACGGCGGATTTCCTCGGAAAACGCCTGGGCCTTTGGTCGAACCTGAACCTTCTGGAAGGCGTCCCCAAAGTGAACGGCTCCTCGACGCTCCAGGTGCGGGAACAGATGCAGGTGCAATCGCTCATTTACGGCGAGACGAACCGATTTGAGAGCGGACTCCTCGAGATGCTCGGTGTGCGGTGCTTCAGCCCCATGGAGAATCCGACCCGCTGGATCGCCGTCAGCAACGCGTGCCCGCTGGTTTCCGCAGGACAGGCGCCAGTCTTCGCGGGCGCGGAGGAGACATTGCGAGCCCTTGCGGGACCGGGATTCAACCCGCGCGAGCAGGTTTTCCTGCGGCCGGACGATGCGGCGCGGGTGAGCGTGACGAACCGATCCAGCGCGACGGTGCGGGCCGCAAGGTGGACGGCCCATTCCATCGAAGCGGAAGTCGAGGCGGCCACTCCGAGCCTGGTCGTCATCTGCCAATCGCATTACCCCGGCTGGCGCGCGGAAGTGGACGGACGGCCCGTGCCGCTGCTTCGTGCCAACCACGCGTTTCAGGCCGTCGAAGTTCCGGCGGGACGGCACCAGGTCCGCGTCGTTTATTCGGATCGACAGTTTCTCGTCGGGGCTTGGATCTCGATGACGACGCTTGCCGGATGCGGATGGATTTTGCTGCGACGGCGGAGCCAACTTCCTTTCGATTCCCCGGTTGAAGTGAGCCTCCTCACGTCGGCGGCTACAGACTGTGGGCATTTCATGCGAGGTATGCAATGTCCGGGCTAATCCGCCGGGCGCACTCCCTCTCCGCCGTCCGAGGGAGTAGGGCTGAGGGGAGTGGGCGGGCCTTGACAAAACGCCGTCAGTCATCTCCCTCCCCCCGTCCCGCTGGCTTGATCCGACTTGATTGGGCTTGATCTGGTTTGATTTGGTTTGATTCAGTTTGATCCAGGTTAAGTTGGTTTGAATCGTTGGCAGATGAAGCCGGTTCGCCGGTCCTTTCCAGCCCGTCCAGCT
>CAZZAQ010000697.1:0-1241 GCA_964652165.1 uncultured Bifidobacterium sp. | reverse complement strand
AACAACCCCGATAGCACACCACGCGGCAGAGCCGCAACCAATCTGAAGCCCGCGCCATCTCCGCTCTACTCTGCCTCTCTGCGCCTTGGCGTCTTGGCGTTGATATTGAAACGCAGCGACGCAGCGACGCAAAGGCGCGGAGAGTCGCTTCCCGCTTTTTCGCCAACTCGGAACTCGGAACCCGGAACTCGGAACCCGGAACCTGACTCAGCTCCGGCCGGCAGTTGCAGCAATCGTCGCGCACTGCCGCCAATGTAGGAGCCCGGCGCGAGAGATAAAGCGCCAAACGAGCGAAACGAGCGAAACGAGCGAAAATCTGGCGCCTGGAGCAGTGGATCGTCCCGCGTCAGCCTTCGTACCAGCTGCTCAAAACCCATTCCTGGACGCCCAAACTTGCACGCCCCCCTCTCTCCCGTCTTCTCCCCTTCCCCCATTCCCTCTTTCCCTCCTCCTCATCCATCCAGCGGACTTCGGACCCCGATCCCCGGCCAGTGCATCACGTGCGTATGAATCTGCGTCGTCGCCACGTCCTTGCGCCCAAGTAACTCCTGCACCGTCCAGCTTTCGATCGACGTTCGACGTTGGACGTTGAAAGTTCGACGTTCGTCCCTCTGAACGTCGAACTTCCAACGTCGAACTTCCAACGTCGAACTTCCAACGTCGAACTTCCAACGCCGAACTTCCAACGCCGAACTTCCAACGCCGAACTTCCAACGTCGAACTTCCAACGTCGAACTTCCAACATTGAACATCCACCGACCGACGCCGCCCACCTACCCTTCCTTCCTCTTTTCCGCCGTCTTGATGCTCGAACGGAAGATGCGGATCAACTCATCCGTCTCTGACGCCAGCGGCTCCACCAGGGCCGGATTGAGCAATGGGACGCGCTGCACCAAGCGCAGCCATCGCAGGCTTTCCCGCAACTCTTTCAAGCAAATCCGCATCTTATGCAGGAAATCCCGCCGCGACTCCGCCGCCTGCGCCTCGCCATGATTGGGCAGCGCCGACGTGCCCGAGCGCAACAACTGACCGGCTACATGATTCCCCGCGCGCGTATCCGGCAACTTCTCCACTAATCTGATGATGCGCGCCGCATATTCCAACAGCCGCTCCTCCAAGTCATAGCGTTGCTTCATGCTTCAAACTTCCCCTTTCCCCGTTCAACGTTGGAAGTTCAAAGTTGGAAGTTCGAAGTTGGATGTTCAACGTTGAACGTTGGAAGTTGCCCCTTCCCCCGGTGA
>CAZZAQ010000696.1:390-3218 GCA_964652165.1 uncultured Bifidobacterium sp. | reverse complement strand
TCACCGACCTCAAGCAGAAAGGCATGTTGAACGACACGCTCGTCATTTGGGGCGGCGAGTTCGGCCGCTCGCCCAGCGCGGACGGCAATGCCGCCGGCAACACCCCCGGCCGCAACCACAACGGCCGCGCCTTCAGCCTCTGGATGGCCGGCGGCGGCGTCAAAGGCGGCCAGGCCTACGGCACGACCGACGAAACCGGCTACCGCGCCGTGGAGAACAAGGTCCACATCCACGACCTGCACGGGACGATTTTGCACCTGCTCGGTTTCGATCACGAGAAGCTCACCTATCGCTACAACGGCCGCGACTTCCGGCTGACGGATGTTTACGGGAGCGTGGTGAAGCAACTGATTGCGTGAGCCGGGCGGACGGCTTATCCTCGGAACAGCATGAAAACTTGCATCAATTTCGACGAGTTGATCCAAATCCACCAGCCGCAGATCGAGGAGATGCAGCGGGTGGGCGACTCGTTTGCCGATCCGCGGACGCCGGCAGCGTGCATCGCCTTCACGGAGCAGGCCAGGCTGGTGGAAGGAGCGATCCGGCAGACTTATCGCGAAGCGGTGGCGCTGGCCCGCCGGGCGGCGGATGCGGCGGAGTTGGCGGAGATTTGGCAGCGCATGGGCGGCTTTTGCCGCGCCGCGCTCCAGGCGTTGGCGGCCTTGAAGGACCGGTATCCGCATTGCGGCGCCCCTGCGCTTTACGACCTGGCGCTGGATTACAAGATGGCGTGCGACGAGCGTCACGCTGAAGTCATGGAGGAAATCGCATGCCAGGGCCGGAAGTTCCCGCCGGGACTGTTCAAGCCTCAGCTATGCTAACCAGCGTTCAAGGCATCTACCGTGAGGGGAAGATCGAGCTAACTGAAGCTCCCAAGGACGTGCGCGATCCGACACCTGTCATCGTGACCTTCCTGAGTTGCGGCGCCGTGGACCTCCGCGCGCGGGGCATCGACGAACAGCAGGCGGCAGAGTTGCGCGCCCGCCTCGGCGCCTTTGCCGAGGACTGGAACAGCCCGGAGATGGACGTGTACGACGACTACGATGCCGCCAAGTCCAAACTTTAATCGTGGCGATGTCGTGCTCGCGCTCTTTCCCAATTCGGACCTGCGAACCGCCAAGCCCCGTCCGGCGTTGGTCGTGCAGCGGGACCATCTGGACACCGGTCTGCCCCAAGTCATCATCGCCATGATTAGCAGCCGGACGTTTCGCGGTGGCCATCCCAGCCGTGTCGCGGTGAGTCAACGTTCGCCCGAAGGTCAGCAATCCGGCTTGCTGAACGATTCCGTCGTGATGACCGACAACCTGGCCACAGTCCTGGAAACCGCGCTGGGGCGCGTCATCGGCTCGCTGCCGATGGGCGAAGTAGACCAGGCCCTGCGGCACACGTTGAATTTGTGAGATACGAAAAACAAATAATGCTCAGCTTCCGTTACAACGGCGGCGACTTCCGGCTGACGGACGTGTACGGGAGCGTGGTGAAGCCGCTCATAGGGAAATGCGAATCAAATGGAAACGACAGATACTTTTGACCGTATTCAGGACGATCCACACGCTTGGGTGGAGCGAGCGGACTGCTTGTTCATCTCCGCGAAACAGGCTGAGATCGCACTCAAGGAGGCGATGACAAAGCCGGCAACATTCTCAGACGTCAGACTCCAGCAGTTGGCATTTCTTGATTCCTTCATGATGCTTACCGCTTTTGCGTTTGAGAATCTGATCAAGGGCCTCGGTGTCGCAAAGGGAAAGCACTGGACACATTTTCACGAGCAGAGCGGGCATGGTATCGCGGCCTACGCGGAAAGGGCGACAACCGTCTCCGCAGAAGAAAGAAGCCTTTTACAACGCCTCCAAATTTTTTCAATCTGGGCGGGCAGATATCCCATACCGAAAAAACCTAGCAAGTATCAGGCTGATGCTCCTCAACGCAAATTCTCAATCCCCAGAGACATTGAATTGATTGATAAGTTTAAGGCTCGATTGAAATCCGAGTTCCGCGCGGCACTAACGCATTCATGAGCTACTTCATCCTTCTAAACGATGAGACCAAAGGGCCATACACCTTGGCGCAGTTGAAGGCGATGTGGAATTCAGGGGCGATTACGATGGAAACCCTGCACTGCCAGGAAGGCTATAGCCAGTGGCTTCCGCTCAGCGTCATCCTCGGCGAACTTGAGCCGGCGACCATGCCGCCACTTATTCAGCCGACTGCGAGTCTGCTTTCGCAGGCTGCCCCTCGGCAGTGGAGATTTGGGTGGGGAATACTTTGGGCACTTCTAGCGGCCTTCTTAGCTCTATTGGTGTTTGGGTTACTCGCGTCCGCACTAATAAATCGTGCAACGCCACCTCCCGCCTCCACTTACAGCGCTCAGGAGGCACCGAAGAAAAAAACTGCAGTTACGGTTAGAAATATCAAGGTGGATGGTAACACGGCTGTCAGTTGGATAACTGGTGAAGTCGTCAGTGAAACTTCAGTTCATCTGGAACAGCTTGGAATTCGATTCAGTCTTTTTGATTCGTCGGGAGCCAAAGTTGGAACCGCCACGGACAGTATTTCCGATCTCCAGCCACACGGTGTATGGCGATTCAAAGCCACAGTGTGGGAAGACTCGACAAAGACGTACAAGCTGGATCAGGTCTCGTGTAAGTACGGTCGAATCTACTGAACGGGCCATTCCTCACAATCGGCAATGAACACTTTGCGCTGGATTGATTCTCCGTCGGACTCGGTCCTTCCCGCATCGCGGAGCGATTCCCGAATCCCAACGGGATTCCGTCCTGCAGCCCAGGGTTGCGCGGCACGCGCTACCCTGGGTCAAGGCGCGCGAA
>CAZZAQ010000696.1:0-380 GCA_964652165.1 uncultured Bifidobacterium sp. | reverse complement strand
CCCGCCCCCGCGCCGCACCCCGTTGGGGTTGTGACGTTGGGGCCGTAACGATTTATGGACTCGATCGTTTCTTGCCGTTACGCTTCGGCTCATGCCCGAAGTTCTGCGCGTCCGCGGTTTTCGGTTTTTCTTTTTCAGCCGGGAGGGCCACGAGCCGCCGCACATCCACGTCGAGCGGGCCGAGAAATACGCCAAGTTCTGGCTGGAACCGGTGCAGTTGGCGGAGTCGCGGGCCTTCCGCAGTCACGAGTTGACCGAGCTGCGCCGAATGGTGGAACAGCACCGCGAGAGATTCATCGCCGCCTGGAATGAACACTTCAATCAGTAAGCCAGTCGCCGACGCGGTGAGCGTATCGTTCACGGCGGATGCGCTGGTCGTC
>CAZZAQ010000695.1:503-3223 GCA_964652165.1 uncultured Bifidobacterium sp. | reverse complement strand
CGCAAAACAAGGTGCCAAACACTTCGGGCGAATTCACGACATTGTTCTCTTCTTCAGCAGGGGAACGTCCCCAACGTTCCATGCGCTGTACAACCCGCTTCCTGAGAGCACCGTCGAGAAGTGGTACCGACACGTCGAGGAAGGGACTGGCCGGCGTTTCAACAAGGCGGACATAACTGGGCCGGGCGGAGCAGCAAAAGGAAACCCTCATTACGAATGGAAGGGAATAACGAGGTACTGGCGATACAACCTAGAGAAGATGCAGCAGCTCGAGACCCAAGGAAAGCTGGCCTATTCAAAATCAGGGATGGTCTACGAAAAGCGATACCTCGACGAAAGCAAGGGTGTCGCGGTCCAAGACTGGTGGGACGACATCTCGATGCTCCGTGGGATTCATAGTTCGGGAGAACGCCTAGGGTACCCCACTCAAAAACCGGAAGCTCTGCTTGAGCGCATTGTCATGTCTAGCAGCAAAGAAGGGGACCTGGTGCTCGACCCGTTCTGCGGTTGTGGCACCGCCGTCGCCGTTGCCCACCGTCTCAAGCGCCGCTGGATTGGAATTGACATCACACATCTGGCAATCAACCTCATCAAAACCCGCCTCCGCAATACCTTCGGCGAGGGCGTTGAAGCCACCTACGACGTGATCGGCGAACCTGTCTCCTTGGCCGAGGCCGAGCAAGTCGCCCAAGAAGACCCCTTCCAATTCCAATCCTGGGCTTTGGGCTTGGTCGGTGCTCGTCCCGTCGAACTCAAACGGGGCGCCGACCAGGGCATTGACGGCCGCCTCTACTTCCACGACGACAAGAGCGGCAAGACCAGGCAGATCATTCTGTCCGTGAAGTCCGGCCACATCTCCTCCAAAGACATTCGTGACCTCCGCGGCGTCATTGAGCGCGAAAAGGCCGAGATCGGCGCGCTCCTCACCCTCGAAGAACCCACCAAGCCCATGCTCAAAGAGGCCGCCTCCGCCGGCTTCTACGAATCCGAAGGCTGGCCCAAGAAGTACCCCCGACTCCAGATCCTCACCGTCGCCGAACGCTTCCGCTCGCCCCCACCGATGAGGAATCCGAACCCTTCTAAAAGCTGGCTCTAGGCCGTCAAAGTCGCGAAGCGACGCCAATTCGATAGCCCGGCACGTCAGTGCCGGGTCCGTTGGGCAAGGAAACGTGAGTCCCGCAGGGACGACACAACGCCCGATTTCGTATCAGGGCACGGCTGGTAGGTCGGGCTTTCAAGCCGGACTCGCGCAGCGACCGTGCCGCCCGCCGCTCCTGCGATCAATTGTCATTCCGAGCGAGCGCCACCGAACGCGACGGCGAGGCCGGCGCGAGAGGGAGCGCGAGTCGGGGAATCTTGGCTTGATACTTCGAGCACGGCTAGCCATCAACCAACGTCGGCTGTTATGTTTTCCATGTGAGCGCCCAGCCACCTTCAAAAGGTCTGCTCTTAGCTGAAACCGACCTCAACCTCCGCCACAAGGATGCATCGCATACATTCCGCTCCCGAATATATTTCAACCTAAAACGAAGCAACACCGTGTTCATTGAACCTCTCGAATCGGTGGAAGCCATATGTTCTGATGGAGGCGTAGACGGCCCGCTGTTTGTCTCGATTCCTGGCGTAGCAAAGCCAGTCGAGTGCTTTGCAACCCATACGACGATCAGACTCTGGGAAACCTTTGTCCGGCTCGCCCCACGCTTTTCCAACATCGAAGTCGACGGTCCCTCACCATTAGTCAGAGTCAACGCGGGCGTGTTGAATCTTAGTCACTATGTGTTTCCCACGTCTGGTGCCATGAACGCCTTCACTCTCGCTCATGACGATTGGTCCTTGGACTTTACAACGGTTAGCGAAGCGACGCTGCTCTACGACCCCTCTATCCAGGATGAACGTTACTCTTTCACTCACCACGTTTGCGTGCACAAGTCACAGGGCACGGTTTTTTCCTGTGCCGAGGCACATCACGAACTGGACCTTCTTTGCACGTTCCTTTCCTTCTGTCATGGACACTGGATTTCGACGGCACTCGCCGCTGGAATTGATGAACATGGGCTTGTAGCGATGGAGGAATGGGGTACCCGGAAAGTGAGTGCTTGGTGTAGGGCGACCAATTGGCTTGACCAACACCACGGACCATGCATGGTACAGCTATATCCTCAGTTCGTTAGGCTGATGGCGAATTCCCCAGATTGGAAAGCTGCAATCGAGCACGCGATCTATTGGTATGTTCGCTCTGACACTGGCCTTGTTGGCTCCGACGGCGCATGCATCCTTCTCCAGGCCGCGCTAGAGCGACTTGGCTGGCACGTTCTTGTCAGGGATCGTCGATCGATATCTGAGGACGGTTTTTCTAAGCTTCCTGCAGCGGATCAACTTCGCCTTCTCTTGGCGGCACTGTCCATACCGCTGCCTCTGCCGCCGGGATTAACCGATTTACAAAAGCTTGCGAAAGAGCTGAACTGGGTCGATGGGCCTCAGGCGTTCGTCGAAATTCGAAATCGACTTGTCCACCCTCCGCGCGGGCTCGGACGCAAAGACAAGCAACTGCCATACTACGAGGCCTTCCTCCTTGGGAAATGGTACGTCGAACTCGCCATCCTAAGCGCTTGTGGCTATCGGGGAGTCTATTCCAATCGAACCCGCGAACGGCGGTGGGCAGGAGAAGTTGAACCCGTCCCTTGGAGTCCTTGATCCTAAAGATTTTGCTCCAATCTCCC
>CAZZAQ010000695.1:0-493 GCA_964652165.1 uncultured Bifidobacterium sp. | reverse complement strand
CGTCCCTTGGAGTTCATAGTCCGGGCATTCTTCCTAAGGTCCCCGACATGCCAACTTCGATTCCGTCGGGCCTATCTCCCCTAGACGACCATTTGTAAAATATTCCGCTTGACAAGTTAACCAGTATGATATACACTGTACTTGTATGTGTTCAGTAAGCAATAAGTCGTTCCTTTTCAAGACTTTCGTACTTAACCCCTTTCCCCGCAAAGACCTGGAAAGTACCCCTCGGTCAAAGCCCGTGTTTTCAATCAATTAACTGGTACCGGGGGGGGGGAGGGTCGCCCCAATCCAAACCGCAAGGAGCAACAAACCAAATGCCCACAGACTCACGCATCCCGCAGTGCAATTTCATCAAGTCAGACGGCCGGCAATGCGGCTCTCCCGCACTCCGCGGCCAAGGCTTCTGCTACTACCACTACGAAGTCAGCCGCCCCACCGTCTGCCTGGACGTGCCGCCCCTGGAGGACGCCAACGCCATTCAGGTCGCCCT
>CAZZAQ010000694.1:0-3226 GCA_964652165.1 uncultured Bifidobacterium sp. | reverse complement strand
TGGCGTTTGCGAGCAACGCGGGCATCGCCAGCCTGGGCAAGGTTTGCGCCGCGGGAATCGCCTGTTCGATGGTGACCGCGATCTATTTGCTCCCGGCCTGGTGGAGCGCGCTCGCCGCTCGCGGTGCGCCGCCGAATCATTATGAAGATTTGCGAAGTTGAACGAGCGGCGGCCCGGCGCGTAGCGGACCCGGCGACTCGTCAAATGGAAGCCCCGCGCGCGGCCAAAGTCGCGGGCCCCTCATCTCTCTACCGCGCCGCTCCATGGAACGCCTGTGTCAGACTCGCGCGTGTCCTGCCACAGCCTGCGCTCGTCACCGTTGCGAAAGTCCTCGCCGCCGTTTACCGAGTGGCTTGTCCCGCGCGCGCGGAAGTGGTCTTCAACAACCTCCTCCCCGTGTTCGACGGCGACCGGGCCGCCGCCCGCATTGCAGCCCGGGAACTGTTCCAAAACTTTGCCGTGAAACTGGCCGACCTTTGGCGTTACGAAAGCGGCCGCCCCGTCGATTCGCTCCTGGAGTCCCTCACCGGATGGCAACACTTCGAGGCCGCGCGCGCCCGCGGCCGGGGCGTACTGCTCGTCACGGTGCATTTGGGCAACTGGGAATTCGGCGCCCCGTGGCTGACCCGGCGCAACGTGAAGCTCCAGGTCATCACTCAAGCCGAGCCGGACCCGCGCCTGACGGAACTCCGCCAGGCCGCCCGCGCGCGCTGGGGTGTCGATACACTGCCACTCGGCGAGGATCCGTTTGGCGCCGTCGAAATCATCCGACGCCTGGAAGCGAACCACGCCGTCGCGCTCCTGCTGGATCGCCCGCCGCCCGCGACGGCGACGACCGTGAGATTATTCGGACACGCGTTCAGCGCCTCCGTCTCGGCCGTGGAACTGGCGCGGGCCAGCGGGTGCGCGCTGTTGCCGGTCTGCATGCCTCGCACGCCCGGAGGCTACATCGTCGAAACCCTTCCCGAAATCCCTTACGAGCGGGCGGCTTTGCGCGATCCGGATGCGCGCCGCGAACTCACACAGCGGATTCTCACGGCCTTCGAGCCGGTGATTCGCGCCCACGCCACACAATGGTATCACTTCGTGCCGGTATGGCCGGCGGGCGGAATGTCGAATGACGAATGACGAATGACGAATGCCAGCCGAATGAAGAACGTTTCTCGATGGTTGCAGTGGATCTAGAGTACTGCGGTAATAATGGGAATAGGAACACACCCAGGAAACTGATTAGAGAAGTTGAAACCACAGATGGACACAGATGAACACAGATAGGGAGTCATTACGACGGCAGGCGGATTCACCCAGTGGGGGAGCTACTACCTTCGCTAGAATCTGTGTTCATCTGTGTTCATCCGTGGTTTCCATTCTTTACTGGTTCAAAATGCCTACGGCCTGCGCGCCTCGGCCGCGCCGTTGGTTCGTTCCGCCCATCGCGCTCCTTTCGCCATTCGTCATTTGTCATTCGTCATTTCTTTTGGCCGCCCAGCCGGACACCCTCCTCCGCTCATGGCTGGCCGCCCAGACCAACGTCCATACCTGGGCCGCCGAGCTGGTGCAAATCCGTTCGCTCAAGACGTTCGCGCAGCCGGTCACCAACCACGGGCGTGTCTGGTTCGCCGCGCCGGACAGGTTTCGGTGGGAAATCGGCTCGCCCGCCACGACCATCGCGGTCCGGCAGCCGGCCCAATTGCTGGTGATTTACCCCAAGCTCCACCGGGCGGAACGTTACCCGCTGGATGGGAAGGCGGCCGGCCCGTGGAAGGACACGCTGGCGCTCCTCGAAGCCGGATTCCCGCGCAGCGCCGCCGAACTCGAGGCGCGCTTCAAAGTGGCGTCGCAAGGCGTGACCAACGGCCTGTGCGAAGTCGCGCTGCAACCTCGCTCCGCGTCCGCCCGGCGGATGATGCCGCAACTCCGAGTCGCCTTCGCGACGAATGATTTTTCGCTCCGCGCCACCGAGCTTCAGTTCGCCGACGGCTCGACGATGCGCAACGAGTTCGGCGCCGCCACGCTCAACGAGAAGCTGGACGAGCGGTTGTTCACGCCTGAGCTGGGCGCCGACTACAAGCTGGTCGAACCCCTCAAAAAGCCATGAACTCCGACGCGCTCTCCGAGGCGCTGCGGCGCTTGCCGCACGGCCCCGAGTTCCGCTTCATCGACCGGCTGCTGGCATTGGACCCGGGCAAATCCGGCATCGGCGAATACAGCGTGCGGGGCGACGAACCGTTTCTGCGCGGGCACTTCCCTGGCCAGCCCATGGTGCCGGGCGTGCTGCTGGTCGAAGCCGCCGCGCAACTCGCGGGCATCGTGGCGCAAAGCGATCCGAACTTCGCGCCCCTGCCGGGCTTGAAGCTGGCGGCGCTTCGAGCCGTGAAGATTCTCGGCACAGCGCAGCCCGGCGAAGTCCTCCGCATCGAAGCAAAAATCAGCGGCCGGCTCGGGAACCTCATTCAAGCGACGGCGGCCGGGAGCGTGAATGGAACTCCAGTGGTGCAAGCTGAGTTGACGTTGAGCGGGGAGCGTCAGTAGGGGCGGCTTGCAGCCTGCCCCTGTAGTTTGGGCGTTTTCGGCCCTCCGTTGCCCTTTTATTGCGGCGCAGAGTCGAAGCCGCGGGCCTGGCTCAATCAAACTTGAAGCCAAGCTCCTTTTTCACGGATTCCCAGTCCGTTCCTCGTTTGCCAGCGTTGCGATTCTTCGCGCGTGCCAACTCGCGGCGGTCCTCCAGGTCTTCGAGCGTATCGCGCAGTTCGCGGAGGATCGCCTTGGCCTGGGCGACCTGGCGGTCAAGGTTTTTCCCAGGACGGCGGGACGGTGCGCCTTTGGTGGTTGCGGTGCTCATCGGTAAATGTCCTTTCTTGGGCCAAGCGTATAGACGACGATGCGTTTGCCGATCAATTCAAACAGCACGCGGTGCTCGCCAACACGCAGCCGGTATTCGGTTTTGCTGCCTTTCAGTTTCTTCACGTCACCACTGAAATCGTGTTGCAATAGGTGGAGCCGATAGCCGACTTCACGACGGATGTCTTCGGGCAAAGCCCTCAGTTTGGCCTTCGCCTCGTCCTTGATTTCCATCTCGAATGCCATCGCCACGTTCAGGGAAACACGGTTCGCGTGTTTTGGCGACTCTAAAGCGGCAGGCGACGAGAAGATTTTGTTCACGGCTCGGCGGGAGCCTCGCCCTACCGGGGCCTTCTGGCTTTGGCTGCGCCGGGTGGGAACTTTG
>CAZZAQ010000693.1:0-3233 GCA_964652165.1 uncultured Bifidobacterium sp. | reverse complement strand
GGGCCGCTGTTGCTGTCTCCCGGCAAAGCCGTTGGGCTGCGCCTGGTGCCAACCGTGCGCGACCTGCGTTTCATGTGGGAAGAAATGCCGCAGCAGATCCTCGACGAACAGCAACAGAAGGTGCGCGACAGCCTTCGCAACGCGCTCATCAGTTGGGCGCGCTCCGCCGGTGAGGCCGCGGATTACACGGACAATCTTCCCTTCCAGTGCCTCCATCCCGTCGGCCACTGGTATGAAGTGGCGAACCTCTTCCGAAACGGCGTGCTCGCCCGCCTGCTCGCCGAGCGCCCACAACTCCAGCACCTGCTCCTGCACAACATCGACACCCTCGGTGCGGACGCGGACCCGGCCCTGCTTGGCCTGCACATCGAAACGGGCGCGTGCCTCACCTTCGAAGTCATCACCCGCCGCATCGAGGACCGCGGGGGCGGGCTGGCGCGCGTGAACGGCCGCGTCCGGCTCGTCGAGGGTCTGGCGATACCGCGCGAGGAGGACGAGTTCAGGCTCTCCTACTACAACTCGATGACGACGTGGATTCACCTCGACAAGCTGCTGGCCGCTTTCGGCCTGACGCGCGAGGACATCCTGCGTAGCCGCCGAGGTGACGAGGCGGACGACAGTTATTCCGCCTCCTCACGTCGGCGGCTACAAGGCGAAGCCGAGGAAAAGCTATCCGCCGCCATCCGCGCGCTGGCCGCGAAATTGCCGACCTATATCACGCTCAAAGAGGTCAAGAAGCGTTGGGGCCACGGGCAGGAGGACGTCTTCCCCGTGGCGCAGTTCGAGAAACTCTGGGGCGACATGACGGCGCTGCCGGAGATTGACTCGCGCTTCGTCGTCGTGCCGCGCCTGCGCGGCCAGCAGCTCAAAGATCCGGCGCAGCTCGACGGCTGGCTGCGCGACGGCTCGGCGGCGCACGTCGAAGGGTTGTGCGAGTGGGAATGACAAGGGCGAAGCGCGCTTCGGACGTTGCCAACGGCGTCCCATTGCGCTATCCGTTACACCACGAAAAAATGAAGACACCGGACTTCAGCGCGACATTGAACCGCCGCATCGACCCGTGGTGGCGCAAGGCACGCATCGTGGCGCGACTGCTCTTAAAGAAGGAGGCGGGCCAGAGTTGGAGTGCGCGCGACCACCGTCTGGCCGCGCGACTCGCCGCCGACCCCGGCGTCACAAACCGATTGGTGGACCAAGCCGTCCACTCGATTACCGCACGGAGAAAATATGGGCCTGGAATCCTGGGCTGGTTCCGTTGATCTGAACACGCCCGCTGGCGCGTTGCTGCGCAAGCTGATCTCATTGCTGCCCGCCGACCGGCCCCAGACCATCACGGTCTTTGGCTCCGCTCCGCTGCAAATCGCCGTGGATGCCACGCTGACGAGCGCCGATGTCGATTTGTTTTCGGACTGGGAGGGATTGGACGACCTGGTTCACCGGCACCAGCTCGGCACAGGGCAGACTGCGTTCTACATTCAAGTATCCAGCGAACTGAACTTCCGCACCAGCCCTCGATGGCGGGAGCGGACGCAGACGATTCAAGTGGGCCACTGTTCGCTGCGATTTCCTCATCCGATTGACATCCTCATCGCCAAGCTGAATCGGCTGGACGAAAAAGATCTGCTCGCCTACCGCACGGTCATCGCGAAGACCGGGCACCCGACCGACGAGGAGATGATCCAGGAACTCCAGTTGGCCGTGGACCTCTTTCGCCCCAGCTTCGACGAGGAGCAGGGGCATGACATGGCCAACAATTGCCGCCGGCTCTGGCCGCTAATCTTCGGACGCGAGATCGATCCGCGCGCGGAAATCATCGCGCCGGCCCTCCAGAAGCGCCGCGAGGGCTACGGCGAGCCGGTGCGCGACTACAAGCAGGAGTTGCGCGACGCCGTTCGGGCTTGTTCAGCCGGGCGGTGAGCGAACCGCCGGACGCTTTCCCCAGGCCGGTGCCCACTTCGCTGCCTGGAACTCATCTCATAAAATCCGTGGTAGGGCGCGTCGCTCCGCGCGCGCCGTGGCACGGATTGGAAAAAGACTGGCTTTCGTTGAATATCGGACGCCTCGGCGCGCGCGGAGCGACGCGCCCTACCATTTATGAGATGGCTTCTACTTCTTTTCTTCCGCCTGCTTCACGAACTTCAGCGCCGCCGAGTTCATGCAGTAGCGCAAGCCCGTGGGCGCCGGGCCGTCCTCGAAGACGTGGCCGAGGTGCGCGTCGCAGCGCGGGCAATGGACTTCGGTGCGCGTGGTGAAGAGGCTGCGGTCGGGCTTTGTCGCGATGTTCTGCCCCGCCACCGGCCGCGTAAAACTCGGCCAGCCCGTGCCCGAGTCGAACTTGTCCTCCGAGCGGAACAACTCGAGGTCGCAACAGACGCACCGGTAGGTGCCGGGGGCATGATTGTCCCAATAGGCGCCGGTGAAGGCGCGCTCGGTGCCTTTCCGGCGGGTGACATTGAACTGTTCAGTCGTGAGGAGTTTCCTCCACTCCTCCTCGGTCTTGAGGATTCGGTCATTCATATTCCAGACTTTCGCCGTCGAGCCCGCGGTCTCTGCCGGCGACCCGCGGAAGGCCGTGCCCAGCAGGAACACTACAAGAGCCACGCTCATCACGCCACACAGGACCAATGCTTTTGCTTTCATGCCTGTGGGTCGCGCATGAGAGGGATTCCTTACGAGCTGGATTCGCAGGCTTGCCCTTCGACGACGAATGACTACCTTCTGCGCCATGCTTTCGCTGGGTGGCTTTCCGGGCGGGCGGTTTCAAGCGTTCGCGCGGCTCGGCGCTTGGGTGATCGCAGCGGCGGACAACGGCGCCGCCGAGACAGGCGGCAAGGTCGTGCCGATCGTGGTCGCCGTCATCATGGGGGCTTTCTGCGGGCTTCTCGCGGGATTCATCGTCGCCCGTCTCGCCAGGTTTGCCGCCTTTCTGGCGGGCAAGCACTTCGAGGGCAATTTCCTTATTTTCGTCGGGATGATTGCCGGGGCCGCGCTCTTCGCGTACTGGGCGGCGACGCACGGGGGGTTCTGAGCCTGCCGCCCGCTCGCGCCGCGCTTGATCGCAATTCTTCAGTCGGGCTCGACTTGGCCTCACGCAAGTTTTAGCAGGCAGTTAGCACGGATATTTCACATGTGTTTCTCTACGGTAGTCCCCTCTCATTAACACCCCGCTTCAGCGGGGTGTCGGGCCGGGTCGAATGGAGAAACCGTTTCAACGGTTTCTTACACCCTGTCGA
>CAZZAQ010000692.1:0-3243 GCA_964652165.1 uncultured Bifidobacterium sp. | reverse complement strand
AACGGGGTGGGCTGGTTCACAGTTTACATCGTGGCGCCGCTTTTGGGCGGGCTGTTGGGCGGGGGCGTTTACCGGTTTTTCTTCAAGGACGGATACGAAAAAAGCCGAACGTTCGCGTTGGGCCCGTGAGGACTCAACCTTACGGAAAATCCGGCGACCACCAGCGCAGTCAGTGTCACTCGTGCCGCAACGCCTCGATGGGGTCGAGTTGCGCCGCGGCTTTCGCGGGGTAGAGGCCGAAGATGATTCCCACCGCGCCGGAAATGCTGAACGCCAGCAGCACGGACCAGAGCGTGACGATGGTTTTCATCTCGGTCAGATGCGACACGATGAACGGCGCGACGATGCCCAGCGCAACGCCGATCAAGCCGCCGCCCACGGACAACACGACGGTCTCGACGAGGAATTGCAGCGTGATGTCGCGGCGCTTGGCGCCGAGCGCGCGGCGGATGCCGATCTCGCGCGTGCGCTCGGTCACGGTGGCCAGCATGATGTTCATGATGCCGATGCCGCCCACGAGCAGCGAGATGGCGGCGATGGAGCCGAGGACGATGTTGAAGATGCGCTTGGTTTGCTCGGCCTGTCGCAGCAGTTGGAGCGGCACGATGGTTTCGTAGTCGGGCTTGGGGTGGAAACGGGTCAGGAGAGTCTTGATTTGCGGGTCGGCGGTCTCGACGGCGGCGGTGTCGCGCATCTGCACGGTCAATTGGTGCAGTTCGATCTTCTCGGCCTCGAAACCGCCGGCGGTCCGGCGCACGAGCACCTCGCCGAAACGCGTGCGCGAAGTGCTCAGCGGGACATACATGTTGTTATCGAGCGGCTCGCCTTCCATCTTGCCCTGCTGGGTGCGCTGCTCGGGAAGGTTTTGTTCGCGCACCAATCCGACGACGCGGTAGTAGAACGCGTCGACTTTCACGGAGTGCTCCAGCGGGTCTTGATAGGGGAACAACCGCTGCGCCAGGCCGACGGTCAGGACGCAGACGTTGTCCTGGTGGCGCTCGTCGGTGTCGGTCAGGAACCGGCCGCGCACCACTTCCAGTCCGACAATCTCCGGATAGAACGGCAGCGTGCCGAGCACCTGGACAGGGATGTTGTTCTGCGCGAAGCGGACGTTCTCACGGATGATGCGCACCGGCAGCACGCGCTGGACGCCTGGAATGGTGGACTGGATGCGCGAGCCGTCGGCATAGGTCAGGCCGTATTCAAGGCTGGAGCCGCGGCCCATGCCTGAAAGCTTGGCCTCCTCGGCGGGCTTGACGCTGCGGAGGATGATATTGTCGCTGCCGAGCTTTTTGATGGCTTCCTGCGCCTCGTAGGAGGCGCCCTCGCCGATGGCGAGCATCGCGATGACGGAGCAGACGCCGAAAATGATGCCCAACATCGTGAGCACCGACCTCAGCTTGTGCAGCATCAGGCTCTTGACGCCGAGGCGGATGGTGCTGAGGAATTGGAAGGTGAGGGGATTCATACCCGATTAACCACCTCCCGTTCAATCAACCCGTCCTTCATGTGAAGGACGCGATGGGCCCGGGCGGCGACGGCGGCATCGTGCGTGACGAGCATGATGGTCTTGCCCTGGACGTTGAGCTTGCCTATCAGGTCGAGCACTTCCTGGCCGGTTCGCGAATCGAGGTTGCCCGTCGGCTCGTCAGCGAGGATCATCAGTGGATCGTTGGCAAGGGAGCGGGCGATGGCGACGCGCTGTTGCTGGCCGCCGGAAAGCTGGCTGGGACGGTGGTGCAGCCGGTCGCCCAAGCCGACCCTTTCCGCCAACTGGACGCAGTAGTGCTGGAGGGTGCGCACGTCCTTGCCTTGATAGACCAGCGGCACCTGGATGTTCTCCAGGACGGTGAGTTGGGCGATGAGGTTGTAGGATTGGAAAATGAAACCGATCTTGCGTCCGCGCGCTTCGGACAGTTCGTCGTCGGGCATCTGCGAAACGTCGGTGCCGCCGAGGTAGTAGCGGCCGGCGCTCGGGCGATCGAGGCAACCGAGCAGATTGAGCATCGTCGATTTGCCCGAACCGGACGGGCCCATGATGGCGACGTAGGCGCCGGGCGCCACCGCGAGGTCCACGCCGCGCAGCGCGCGCACTACGACTTCGCCGCCGAGGTCGTAGCGCTTCTCGACGCCTTCGAGGCGGATGATGAACTGCGAGGCGGACATGGATTGAACTGGCGCGCGTTCCTCACGGCCCGCTTTCTGGCGGAGGTGCGTTGGTGCCGCGGCGGCGCGAACCGAAGCGTGTCCGCATCGCGGCGCGTTCCTCGTCGTCGAGCTGGCCGTCGCCATTCTTGTCGAACTGTTTCATCATCTCCTCGCGACTCGGGAAATTGCCGCCACCCGGACCGCTGCCGGCGCCTCCGCCGGGGCCGCCAAATCGCCCACGGCGCTCCCCCCCGGCCGCCGCTTCAGCCGAGGGATCGAGACCCGCTCCGGGCGACTGCCCGAATCCTCGTGCACTGCTCTCCCCACGCGGCCGTCCTTCGCCGCCGCCGCGCGGCCGGTCGCCATTGCCATTGTCCGGCGCCAAGGCGCGTCGCACCTCGTTCGAGTCCACCTGTGGCAGCGCGCCGCCTTTGGCGATGAGCGCGCCGCCGAGGTCCTTCCCTTCCATGTCGAACGGCGGCGCGAGCAACACCCGGTCGCCCTCCTCCAGCCCGGAGGCGATTTCGATGAACTTGTTGTTGTACATTCCGACTTGCACCGGCACCGGCCGAGGTGAAGCGCCCGCCAGAAAAACGACCTGCTGGCCCTTGCGGGTGGTGACCGATTGGATGGGGACGGTGAGGACGGAAGCCAGGTTGGTGATGACAATCTCTGCGCGCGCGGAAACGCCCGGCTTCACATCGGGCATCTCATCGGTAATGCGGATCTCGGTGAGGTAGACCTTGAGGTTGGGGTTGCCCCAGCGGCTGGAGCTGTCCGGAAGCGGCGCGACTTTGCCGACAACGCCGCGGAAGCGCCGGTCGGGCATGGAATCGAGCACCACGAAAGCCGGCTGGGCGGAGCGGATTTGGTTGATGTGCGACTCGTGAATCCTGACGGTGAGCTTCATGTGCGAGACGTCGGGGAGCTTGATGATCTCCTGCCGATTGCGAACGACGGCGCCCTCCTCGATCATGGACTCGCTGCTGAATCGTCGGTCGCCGCCGCCGCCGCCGCCGCCGCTGCCGAAAACCACCAGGCCGTCCTGGGGGGCGTAGATTTTGGTGGCCGCGAGCTGCTTTTTGTCGCGTTCGA